>OMSH01000198.1 GCA_900313715.1 uncultured Prevotellaceae bacterium | reverse complement strand
GATGATGTTCATCACCTTTCTACGTGCACCTCGCTCAACACTTGTAACTACGCCACTAACTGGCGAAACAAATTTCACTTCGGGGTGGTTCTTGTCAATAAACAAGGCTTCCCCTGCCAGGACATGCACCTGCTCTTTCACCACCACTTTAGGAGTGACACCAGTAAAATCATCGGGCACAAGAGAATATGCGTCCGATGCAGGTAAGGCTGTCACTTCATTGGCTGGCTTACCTTTCAGGTTAATATCCAGGCCTTTGCGTAACTTGATTACATTTGCCATGCGATTATATTAAAAGTTAGTATTCGATAATCTTTGCAAAAGTAATGAATATTTGACAAATAAACGAAGTTTATTAGGTTTATTTCTTTCCTTTTGCCATAAATCATCAAAGAAGCCTCAAAGCACATGGCTCCGAGGCTTCATAAAATATCGATTAATTACTCTGAAATCAAGCTTCTCTTTCAATGTACGCCAACACATCGCCCTTGTTTACAGTAGCGCCTTGCTGTGAGCACACCTCAATAATCTTGCCGGTAAAGTTGGCCTTCACTTCTACCTGTTCACCCCACATAGTGGTGATGTAGCAGAAATGATCGCCATCCTTGAACTTATCACCGATAGCAGGAGCCATTGATGCGTTCACCACATCAATCTCCCACAATACCTGACCGTCCACAGAAGCTGTGATAGGTTCAGCCTTTGCACGCTTCATCTTCAAGATATCCTCTGGGTTGAAGCCCTGCTTAGCCATCGCTGCATCCTTAGCCTTCTGCACGTCAGCCTCAAAACGCTGCTTAGCCACACCGCTCTTGAATGGACGATACTGTTCTGGGTGCATAGCCAACTCGAACAACTCTTCATCATCCGGACCAGTCTCCCAGCCATTCTCCTTCATCTCCTTGCGGAAGTCATCCATGTTGTCAGGATAGAGTGCCTGCACATCGCCAGTGAAGAATTCCAGACCCTGTTCCTTGGCCAACTCCTTGATTTCAGGAGCTACTTCACCTGGCAAATGACCACTCTTTCCGAGGATCATACCCCAGATACTCTTGTCGGTCAACAAGCTATAGCGAGGCTTGCCCTGAGCTTCTGCCACGATGTTCATCAAGGCAATATTCTTCACATACTGACTGAACGGAGTTACCAATGGAGGATAACCTACCTTAGGCCATACATATTCCACCTCATCGAACAAGCGGACAACTACCTCGTCGAGGGTCATTTCCGGCTTACCCTGAGCCTTCAAAGACATATTGATTACTGGCATCATACCCTTCATATCGGCCATCATAGATCCCATCATACCACCTGGCAATCCGCACTTCAGCAGCAGTGAAGTCATGTGCTTGTTGGTTGGATCCATGAAATAACCCAGGAAGTCATCAATAAACTCCTGAGTCAGGGCACGAGCCTCCATATAAGCCTTCATATTGATATCCTTCACCTTGAAGCCTGCATCCTTCAGCATAGCCTGAATGGTAATCACGTCCGGATGAACCTTACCCCAAGACAATGGTTCCATAGCCACGTCAATCACGTCCACGCCAGCCTCTGCTACCTCCAGCATGGAAGCCACAGAAAGACCAGGACCACTATGACCGTGATACTGTACGATAATCTCAGGATGGCGGTCTTTGATATTCTTTGTCAGCTGTCCCAAAGACCATGGACGACCGATACCTGCCATATCTTTCAAGCAGATTTCCTGTGCACCAGCTTCAATCAGCGTATCAGCCAGTTTGGTATAATATTCAACGGTGTGAATCGGAGAATATGTGATACAAAGGGTTGCCTGTGGGGTCATACCGCCTTCCAGGGCATATTTAATAGAAGGAATAATGTTGTTAGCATCGTTCAAGCCGTCAAAGATACGGGTGATATCTACACCTTGGGCATGCTTAACCTTGTACATCAGTTTTCGCACATCCACAGGACATGGATACATACGCAGCGCATTCAAGCCACGGTCCAACATATGCGTCTTGATACCAGCCTCATTGAAAGGCTTGGTGAAAGCGCGGACAGCTAAGTTAGGATTCTCGCCATACATCAAGTTCACCTGCTCAAAAGCACCACCGTTGGTTTCAACGCGGTCGAAACAACCCATATCGATAATGACGGGAGCTATGCGCTCCAGCTGATCTTTCCTAGGTTGGAATTTGCCTGAACTCTGGAACATGTCTCGATAGAGGAGACTGAATTGGATTTCTTTCTTCATATTATCTCAATTAAAATTTTACCTATTTAGCTAATTTAGCGC
This sequence comes from uncultured Prevotellaceae bacterium, assembly GCA_900313715.1. GTDB lineage: Bacteria > Bacteroidota > Bacteroidia > Bacteroidales > Bacteroidaceae > Bacteroides. The sequence continues at coordinate 10,571 of OMSH01000198.1, read as the reverse complement.
AAAGATACAACTTTATTTTCACTCAGCACAACATTTGTACATTTTTTTACTAAAGAATTTCCGTTCATAACAAATTAACACCATAATCCTGTTTATGGTAAATAATTAAGTTTTTGTTTTTTCCATAATCTACAAAAAAAATAAAAGCTAATGGAGTCAAAAGAAAAAAAGAATTAAAAATAAACGTTTATAGCTTGCAGTATGCGGATATAACAAGAATTATTTGTATGTTTGCAAGGAATTATCAATTGACTATTGGAAATGAAAGTAACCATTGTCTCGGGCGCACGTCCCAATTTCATGAAGATAGCGCCTATATGCCGCGCCATAAACGCAGCACATAGCAACGGAAAAGATATTACATACCGACTGATATATACGGGCCCACAAGGTGACCCCAGCCTTGACACATCGCTGTTTTCCGACCTTGACATACGTGAGCCGGATGGCTATCTGAACGTTGCCCATGGCGGACAAAGCGAAGTATCGGCAGCAATCATGCTGGCGTTCGAGAAAGAACTTGATGCCCATCCTGCTCAAGTGGTATTGGTGGTTGATGACCTGGCCTCTACCATGAGCTGCTCTATCGTAGCCAAGAAGCGCGGTCTGAAAGTGGCTCACGTGATTGCCGGTACACGTTCTTTTGACATGAACATGCCCCGCGAGGTGAACCGCACCATCGTAGATGCCATCTCCGATTACCTGTTTACTGCCGGCATGGTAGCCAACAGGAACCTCAACCAGGAAGGCATGATACCTGAATATATCCATTATGTAGGCAATATACTGATTGACACCATACGCTACAACCGTCACCGGTTGCTCCAGCCCATGTGGTTCAACAGCATGGGACTGCGCAAAGGCAACTACCTGTTGCTGACACTGAATCGTCGTGACCTGATGCGCAACAAGCCCGTTCTGAAGTCGCTTTTGGAGGCGGTGGTCAAAAAATCGAATGGTCTGCCCATCGTAGCGCCACTGCATGGTTATGTGGAAGATGCTGTCAAGCAACTGGAGCTGGAGGCACCCAATCTGCACATCATGCCATCACAGAGCTACCTGCACTTTGGTTTTCTTATCAACCAGGCCAAGGGCATTATCACCGATTCGGGCAACATTGCCGAGGAAGCAACATTCCTGGATGTGCCTTGCATCACACTCAACACCTATGCCGAGCATCCGGAGACATGGCGCATTGGCACCAATGAACTGGTGGGCGAGAACACTTTCGCGCTGGAAGCCTCACTCGACAAACTGATGCGGGGCGAATGGAAGCATGCCACGTTGCCCGACAGGTGGGACGGCAGGACTGCTGAGCGTATCGTGCAAGTGTTGGTCGAGTCATTTGAGAACAACAAATAATAATTGAATGATAAGCATAGAATAAATGAGAAGAATACATATATTTCTTTTGACAATAATTACAGCTTTGGCTTTTTCCACAGGGGTTTCTGCCCAGAAAATCAGGGGTGTTGTAACAGACTCCCTCACCAACGAACCACTGCTGTATGTCACGGTACAGTACGAAGGAAAAGGTTCGGGCAGCGTGACCAATGGTGACGGTGAGTACGAAGTGGACAACCATGCCCGCAGAGGATGGACAGAACTGACATTCTCAGCCATCGGCTACGAGACCAAGAAAGTGAAGATTACCACAGCCACGCGTGAGTTGACACTGAAGCTGAAACCTGCTGACATCCAAATAGCAGAGGTGACGGTAAGACCCGGCCGCGAGCGCTATCGCCGCAGGGAAAATCCGGCTGTGATATTCATGCGCAAGGTGATTGAAAAGAAGAAAGGTCTCAAACTGGAAACCAACGACTACTACGAATACCGGAAATACCAGAAGATGCGTATGTCTATCAACGACATCACGCCTGAGAAGATGGAAAAAGGCATTTACAAGAAATTCTCTTTCTTCAAGGACCAGATGGAGGAATCGGCCAAGACAGGCAAGACCATCCTGCCTATTTCCATCAAAGAGACTGCTTCACGCACCATCTACCGTAAAAGTCCTGAAAGCAAGAAGGAAATCATTGACGGTTTCAACTCGTCAGGCATCGAAGAGTTCTTCAACACAGGCGATTTGGTGGGCACCATCCTGTCAGATGTATTCAAGGATATCAACATTTATGACGATGACATCAACCTCCTGCAACGCCGCTTCGTAAGTCCGATTGGACGTGGTGCCATCACCTTCTACCAATATTATTTAGAGGACACACTGATGGTGGATAAGACTGAGTGCATCCACCTGACATTCGTGCCGGCCAACCCGATGGACCCGGGATTTACAGGTCATTTGTATGTGGCACGCGACTCCAGCTATGCCGTGAAGCGTTGTATCATGAACCTGCCAAAGAAGACAGCCGTCAACTTCGTGGAAGACATGATTGTGCAGCAGGAATACGAGCAGATGCCCGACAGTAGCTGGGTTCTGATGAACGATGACATGACCGTGCAGTTGAAGTTAACATCTGCCATCCAAGGTCTGGAAGTGGAACGTACCACTCGTTATTCAGATTATAAGTTCGACCCGATAGAACCACGTTTGTTTCGCCTCAAAGGTGATGTCATCAAAGAGATTGACATGATGAACAAGACAGATGAGTTCTGGGCGGAAGTGCGTAACGAGCCACTGACCAAGCAGGAGAGTACTATGGACTTGTTCATGAACCGCTTGGAACAGATACCAGGATTCAAATTAGCCATCTTTGCCTTAAAAGCATTGATTGAGAATTACATAGAATTAGGCGACCGACATCATCCGAGCAAGGTGGATTTAGGACCTATCAACACCATTGTGACCAGCAACTTTGTCAATGGATTACGTCTGCGTCTGAGTGCAGGAACCACCGCCAACCTTAGTAAGCACTGGTTCTTTGAAGGCTATGGTGCATACGGATTCAAGGATCACAAGTGGATGTACAAGGGGCAAGTGGCCTATTCGTTCCTGCCACGTCAGTATATGCTATGGGAATTCCCCAAGCACTACATACAGTTCAAGTATCAGTATGACGTGATGTCACCCAGTGACAAGTACCTCGATACTGATAAGGATAACATGTTCGTGGGATTGAGGTGGACCACCATGGACCAGATGATGTATTCGCGCAATGCCGAACTGACTTACGAACTGGAAACACAGTCAGGTTTGTCAATCAAGGCACAGGCACGCCATCGAAATGATGAGCCTGTCGGCACGTTGGCCTATTACAAGAACGATGGTCCTGTACCTGGTGTACTCAGTGAACAAAATACCTTTGTCAAGGACGTAACCACCAATGAACTGGCTGTCACACTCCGCTATGCTCCTGGTGAATCGTTTATCAACACCAAGCAGCGCCGTCGTCCTATTTCACTCGACGCACCTATCTACACGCTGACACATACCTTTGGCTTCAAGGGTTTGGGCGGTGACTACAACTTCAACATCACCGAGTTCAGCATGCGCAAACGTTTCTGGTTTGGTTCTTGGGGCCATCTCAACATCATCGGCCGTGCAGGTGCCCAGTGGAACAAGGTTCCGTTCCCCATGTTGAACATCCCTATTGCCAACTTGTCATATATCATGATGTATGACCAGGAGTCGTTTGGATTGATCAAGAATATGGAATTCCTGAACGACCGCTATGCGGCACTGTTCGTGAAGTACAATATGAACGGCAAGTTATTCAACCGCATCCCGCTCATCAAGAAACTGAAATGGAGGGAAATGTTCTGCGTTCGTGCCATGTGGGGTACGCTTACCGATAAGAACAACCCTTATTTGCCAGGAAATGAAGACTTGTTTGTTTTCCCCATGCGCAATGGCCAACCTGCCAGTTTCCTGATGGATACCAAGAAGCCATACGTGGAGGTAAGCTTCGGCATTTACAATATCTTCAAACTACTCCATGTTGAATATGTAAGACGACTCACTTACCTGGACGCACCAGGCACACATAAAGACGGCTTCCGCTTCATGGTATTGATGACGTTCTAAACAATTGACCATTGAAATCAAGTTATGATGCAACCCTTGGCAGAAAGGCTTCGTCCGCAGACCCTCGATGAGTACATCGGCCAGAAACACCTGGTTGGTGAGGGGGCTGTTCTGCGTCAAATGATAGACAAAGGGGAGATATCATCGTTTATTATGTGGGGACCTCCAGGCGTAGGCAAGACCACCTTGGCACAAATAATCGCCCACAAATTAGAGACACCTTTCTATACACTGAGTGCGGTGACCAGTGGTGTGAAGGATGTGCGAGATGTGATTGACAGGGCCAAACATTCCCGTTTCTTCTCACAGGCAAGCCCGATTCTGTTTATCGATGAGATCCACCGTTTCAGCAAGTCACAGCAAGACTCGCTGCTGGGAGCTGTAGAGCAAGGGGTAGTGACATTGATTGGTGCCACTACCGAGAATCCCTCTTTTGAAGTAATTCGTCCCTTGCTGTCACGCTGCCAAGTATATACCCTCAAACCATTGGAGCAGTCCGACCTGCTGGAGCTGATCAATCACGCCATCACCACCGATGTAGAACTGAAGAAGCGCAAGATCGAGCTGCAAGAGACCACCGATTTATTGCGATTCAGTGGGGGCGATGCTCGCAAGTTGCTCAACATACTTGAGTTAGTGGTACAAGCCGAGCAACATGACCCAGTCGTTATCACCAACGAACTGGTGGCGAAACGTATCCAACAAAATCCGTTGGCATACGACAAAGATGGCGAGATGCACTACGACATTATTTCGGCATTTATCAAAAGCATCAGAGGCAGCGACCCCGATGCCGCCATCTATTGGCTGGCACGTATGGTAGAAGGAGGTGAAGACCCTGCTTTCATTGCACGCCGACTGGTTATTCTCGCTGCCGAGGACATCGGGCTCGCCAATCCCAACGCCCTATTGTTGGCCAACGCATGCTTTGACACCTTGATGAAGATAGGCTGGCCAGAAGGACGCATCCCTTTGGCAGAAACAGCCATTTACCTGGCAACAAGCCCAAAGAGCAACTCGGCTTATCTGGCCATAGATAAGGCATTGGAGGAAGTGAGGAAATCTGGCAACCAACCTGTACCTTTGCATTTGCGCAACTCCCCTACCCAACTGATGCAGGAATTAGGCTATGGCATCGACTACAAATATGCCCACGATTATCCTGGACACTTTGTTAAACAGCAGTATATGCCAGACGCACTGAAAAACACCCGCTTTTGGGAGCCACAACCCAACCCTGCTGAGGAGAAGCACAAAGAGCGGATGAAAGCACTTTGGGGAAAAAGAATTGAGAATTGAGAATTGAGAATTGAGACTTTTTGGAGCATTGAGCGCAAAACCAAGCTGGCTTGAGTTTTGCCGAGTCGCGACAAAATTGTTACGAAGTAAAATTGATAATTGAAAATATGAAGATTGTTGTTTTAGACGGTTATGCAGGCAATCCAGGCGACTTGTCGTGGGAATCCCTGCATGCATTGGGAAATTGTACCATTTACGACCGCACCGCACCCGAAGAGATGATTGAGCGTGCCAAAGACGCCGACATCGTACTGACTAACAAAGTTTGCTTTCATGCAGCAGATTTCAACCAACTGCCCAAGTTAAAGTATATAGGAGTCATTGCAACGGGATATAATGTTATCGACTTGGAAGCAGCCAAGGCTCACGGCGTTGTAGTAACTAACATACCCGCCTACAGCACCAACTCCGTGGCGCAGATGGCCTTCGCACACATACTCAACATCTACAACCGTGTAGATCATTATGCCACCGAGATTCGCGAGGAAAACGCATGGGTAAAGAGTGCCGACTTCAGTTACCTCAACACCCCGCTGCATGAGCTATATGGCAAGAAAATAGGTATAGTAGGGCTGGGTAATACAGGGTCTGCAACTGCCCGCATAGCTATTGGCTTTGGCATGCAGGTATTTGCCTATACTTCTAAATCGGATTTCCAACTACCTCATGAAATCAAGAAGATGGAACTGGACGACCTCTTCCGTGAGTGTGACATTATCAGTCTGCACTGCCCGCTTACTCCCGCTACCCAGAATTTGGTAAATGCCGAGCGACTAAAGCTGATGAGACCCACCGCTGTCATCATCAACACCAGTCGCGGCCCTGTAGTAAACGCGCACGACCTGGCAGAGGCACTGAATAACGGACAAATCATGGCAGCCGGCATAGATGTGCTGGAGACAGAACCTCCAAAGGCAGACAATCCTCTGTTGAAAGCCCGCAACTGCTACATCACGCCTCATATTGCCTGGGCAAGTCAGGAAGCTCGTACCAGACTCATGGAAATCATGGTGAACAATGTAAAGGCATTTATCGAAGGTAACCCCGTCAATGTAGTGAATTAATTATGGAAGAAAATACCCAAGAGAAAAGAAGTGATTTGATGGTAGGCAAGAAGATACTCTATGTCCACGGATTCGGTTCTTCAGGCGCATCAGGCTCAGCCAGAGGCATACGTATCTTACTGCCCAAGGCAACTGTCATAGCTCCCGACCTGCCCGTTCATCCTGCTGAGGCCATGGACTTGTTGCACAACATCTGTAACACAGAGAAGCCAGATATGATTATCGGCTCTTCGATGGGCGGTATGTACACCGAAATGCTCTATGGGTTCGACCGCCTTTTGGTAAATCCTGCCTTTCAGATTGCCGATACCATGGCGGAGCATAACATGATGGGCCGGGTAACATTCAGCAACCCGCGTCAAGACGGTGCCACCGAGTTCTTGGTCAACAAAGCCCTTCAAAATGAGTTCAGGGAAGTATCAAGTCATTGCTTTGAAGGTGTGAACGATGCCGAGCGTAGGCGTGTGTTTGCCCTCTATGGCATCCACGACGAACTGGTACATACCTTCGACCTGTTCTCCGAACATTATACTCAGGCCATCCGTTTCAACGGCGCCCATTTTCTCAACGACCACGCCTTGGTGCGTTGTGTACTACCTATCGTACAATGGATTGACGACCGTCAGGAAGGTCGCGAACGGCCTATCCTCTATATCAGTCTGGACGACACCTTACGAAAAGGCGACGAGCCAATGCCCTCTGCCGTGAAAGCATTCCAGAAACTGGCAGCAGTGTATGACACCTATATCTTAGGTTCGGTATCCTATAATGATCCAGATGCTTGGGGCGAACTGGTAAGATGGGTGGAGAAATGGTTAGGTGTACCTGCCTACAACCGCCTGATTCTGTCCTCACACAAGAACCTGAGTTATGGTGACTATCTGATTGATGCACACACCTCTCAAGGTGCCGATGGTTTCATGGGCACTCATATCCAGTTTGGGACAGATCCCTACAAGACTTGGGAAGATATTCTGACCTTCTTTGAAAGGCTAGGAGGACAATAAACATTGATTACCACGCCGTAATAGATGTGTGTAGCGTATGACTTTCTGGAGCAGTGAGGGCAGACTCAAGCTTGCTTGGGCTATGCCGAGTCGTGACAGAATAGGGTGCAGCCAATAGGCTTGCCGAGAGGAGCGGCACATCTATGAGGCGGGGCTTTGGCTGTTAGCTGTCGGCTATTTGCCGTAATAGATGTGCGTAGCGGATGTTTAGGCTTGCCGAGAGGAGCGGCACATCTATTACGGCTGGTTATTAATTGGCGGCACATCTATTTCGGCAAGTTATCCTACTGTTAGCTTCACCACCGATTCTCCAAACCTGCTCTTCACCTTGACAAAGATGTCACCAGGTTTGGCATACGGACGGACGATAATCTGAGCATAGGCGCGCCAAGTCTTGAATTGGACATGGTTAAAGCTCTTCATGCCATCGATGCTGGCATTGCCACAGCCCACCAGTTCGCCGTTTCCTGTGACGGTCACCTCTACAGGCACATCCACATCCGTTATCTTGTTTCCGCCTCTATCAACCACCTTCACCATGATGAATGAAAGATCCTGGCGATTGGGCTCTAACAGCACCTTCTCAGGTTTCAATTCAATTCTGTAAGGTTCAGAAGCGGTTCTCAGCACCGTCTTGCCTATCACATTGCCCGCCTTGTAGGCAATGGCCTCCAGTCGTCCCGGTTGAAATGGAATCTCGAATTCTGCGATGTAGCGGTCATTCACACTGGCCTCGGCGATTGCCATGCCCTGTAATGTGATTTTCACCTTATCACCCTTGGTGAACACCCTCACCTTCATAGGCTTTCCCTCGTTGCCCAACCAGTTCCAGTGATGGAATTCATTAGGCCATCCCCAAGGTGTCATATTCTCTACCATCCCCTCAGGAATCGGTTCGTGAACCAACATCTCCACAGGAGTGACATCCCACAGCACATTACGGTAATAGCCTTGTGGTTTCTTATGTCCCGTAATATCCAAGTCGCCACACCATGAGAGATACCTCGGGAAGAGATTAGGCATGCTTTCATACTGTAAATCATACAACATTTCCGGCTTTATTCCTTCTGGCAAGTTCCCGTCATTCAGTACCATCTCCGCACGGTTATCCACCTCCTTGGCATAGGTCGCCTCTCCAGCGCTCACCTCACCTAAATAGTCAATGGCCGTCCACACAAAGTCACCAAGCACATAAATCTTGTCTGACGAAGCTTTCCAGTAATCGTATGCTTTTGATGAATAGGATGCTGCTGTAAAGTACACCCTATCAGGATGCGCAGCATGATCAGCATCTATTTTGTTCGACAAATTATTGACACCGCAAACATCGAGTGCCTCCAACTGAGGTGGCACATTATTCCATCCACCGGTCACCATGTGAGGTGAAACCACCTGCGTCACAAAACGTGTTGGGTCAAGTTCCTTCACGCGCTTGATCAGTTCTCCTTGAATGCGCAAGGCATCCTCGGTCGATTGGTTAGGAATTTCATTACCGATGCTCCACATGATGACACTTGGATGATTCCTGTCACGCTTGATCATATTAGTAAGGTCAGGCTCCCAGGTTTCCTTAAAGTAAGTCGCATAATCCTGTGGGGTCTTGTGCACCTCCCATACATCGGTAAACTCTTCGATGACCAGCATACCTAACTCGTCGCATGCTTCAAGAAAATACGACGATGGAGGATTGTGCACTGTTCGCACCGCATTGTAGCCCGCTTCCTTCAGCTGTTCCACCTTGCGGTACTCAGCACGTTTGAAAGCAGCCGAGCCCAAAAAGCCATTGTCGTGATGCACACATCCTCCCTTCAGTTCTATCATCTCGCCATTCAGACGGAAACCCTTGTCGGCCGACACCTCAATCTTGCGTACGCCAAACTTCTGCTTGTATTCATCAATCACCTCATCCCCTTTCTTGATCGTGATTTCAGCAGTATATAAGTAAGGGTTCTCCAACGACCAGATAACAGCACGACTCACATGCATCATCTGTGTCAGTCTTACCCACGAGTTGGCCCTTACCTCTACCTCCTGATGGGCATTTCCCACGTTTCTGCCCCTTTGTGAGCGAAGCACTACCTGCACACTGACGGTTGCATCGTTTGCTGTCTCATTCACCACACGCGCCTCCACATTCACCTTGGTCTCATAAGCATCCAGATAGGCCAATGTAACAAAAGCGCCCCAGGGATCCACATGAATGGGGTCAAACATTTCCAGCTTCACGTCGCGGTAAATGCCGGCTCCGGAATACCAATGCGCGTTACGTCCGTTGTTACGGCAGCGTACGGCAATGATATTGTCCTCGCCCACAGGGTTCAATGCGTCAGTAATATCGTAATAGTAAGGAGTATATCCATTGACATGATTGCCTACCATGATACCGTTCACCCACACTTTGGTTTCGTTGTAGGTGCCATCGAAGCATATCTTCACCAGCTTGCCTTCGAAGTTCTTGTCGGTTATGATGATTTTCCGGTACCAGCCAGTACCCCCCATCACATGTCCTGTGGCATTCCGTCCAGGCGACAGTTTACTGAACGGACCAATCTGTTCGTCGTTGTCACCTCCCGGCAATGGTATCAGACTGAAATCGTGTGGCAAATCCACTGGCTTCCAGGTACTATCATCATAGTCCATCATCTCTGCTCCAGCCAATTCAGTAGGTGCAAAGCGCCATCCATCATTTATCAGCATCTCTCGAACGGGCTCTACATCGGGCATATCATAGTAGCGTCCATAGCTATAAGTGCCTTCAACAGGCATGTTTAACTGCTTAGCTTCTGTATTTTTCATGATTAAAGGATTATTACATTCATAGTTGCAAAGATAAAAAACTATTCGCATTTTTCATCATACTAAGACAAATAGTTTGCACATATAAACAAAAAAAAACTCCCCTACCTCATCACAGGCCAGGGAGTTTAAAAATGCTTATGAAAGCTTCATAAATTATGAAACGCAAAAAAAAAGGTGGAGCTGGAGGGAGTCGAACCCTCGTCCAAACGAGGAAACCATAAGCTTTCTACATGCTTATCTTTGACTTCATTTTCGAGCTACGGCAGAACCAAAGCCATCAACCGCAACCTTATCTCCTAAAATTTCATCCTTGCATCGGAGCCTGCAAGAACTATCCCCGATATTGCTGCGCCACTATATCAGACTGCTTCGGAGCAAGAGCTTCTGAGTGACGTCTCGTCTCAGCACCTGGTGCCG
>OMSH01000194.1 GCA_900313715.1 uncultured Prevotellaceae bacterium | reverse complement strand
TGGTGGCTGAAGAATTTGGCTATAAGACTGAATACGTGAGCGCCGAGGTTTCTCAGGCTGTTGTGGAAGAAGAGGATAATGAAGAGGATTTGGTACCACGTGCTCCTATCGTGACTGTGATGGGTCATGTTGATCATGGTAAAACTTCTTTGTTGGACTACATCCGCAAGAGTAATGTGATTGCCGGTGAGGCAGGTGGTATTACCCAGCATATCGGTGCATATAACGTTACAATGGAAGACGGTAGAAAGATTACATTCCTCGACACACCTGGTCACGAGGCATTTACCGCTATGCGTGCCCGTGGTGCTAAGGTAACGGATATTGCTATCATCATTGTAGCAGCCGACGATAGTGTGATGCCTCAGACTAAGGAGGCTATCAACCACGCTGTAGCAGCTGGTGTGCCTATCGTCTTTGCCATCAACAAGATTGATAAACCAGGAGCTAATCCTGATAAGATAAAGGAAGAGTTGGCTGCCATGAATTTCCTCGTTGAGGAATGGGGTGGCAAGTACCAGAGCCAAGACATCAGTGCCAAGAAGGGTATTGGTGTAGAAGAACTGATGGAGAAAGTGCTGCTTGAGGCTGAGCTCCTGGAACTGAAGGCTAACCCTAACCGCAAAGCTACGGGTTCTATCATCGAGTCATCACTCGACAAAGGCCGTGGCTATGTGGCTACTGTGCTGGTGAGCAACGGTACACTGAAGATTGGTGATATCGTCTTGGCAGGTTCTAATTTCGGTCGTGTGAAGGCTATGTTCAACGAACGTAACCAGCGCATCGACAAGGCATTGCCAGCCGAACCAGCTTTGATCTTAGGTCTGAACGGTGCTCCTGCTGCAGGCGATACTTTCCATGTGTTTGATACTGACCAGGAAGCTCGTGAGATTGCTAACAAGCGCGAGCAGCTCCAGCGTGAGCAGGGCTTACGTACAACGAAGATGCTAACCCTTGATGAGGTTGGCCGTCGTTTGGCTTTGGGCGATTTCCATGAGCTGAACATTATTGTCAAAGGCGATGTGGATGGTTCCGTAGAGGCGTTGAGCGATTCGCTTATCAAACTCTCAACCGACAAGATTCAAGTGAATGTGATACACAAGGGTGTGGGACAGATTTCAGAGTCAGACGTTTCATTGGCAGCTGCTTCTGATGCCATCATCGTGGGCTTCCAGGTACGCCCTTCTGCTAATGCGAGCAAGTTGGCTGAACAGGAAGGTGTGGATATACGCAAATACTCTATCATCTACGATGCTATTGAAGAGGTAAAGGCCGCTATGGAAGGTATGTTGGCTCCTACATTGAAGGAGCAGGTAACCTCTACCATCGAAGTGCGTGAGGTATTCAACATTAGCAAGGTCGGTATGGTAGCTGGTGCAATGGTGAAGACTGGTAAGGTGAAACGTACCGATAAAGCTCGTCTGATTCGCGACGGTATCGTTATCCATACTGGCAACATCAATGCCCTGAAGCGCTTCAAGGATGATGTGAAGGAGGTGCTCACCAACTTTGAGTGCGGTATCAGTTTGACCAACTGCAACGACATCAAGGTGGGTGATGTGATTGAAACCTTTGAGGAGGTTGAAGTGAAGCAGACTTTGTAAAACCATGCAAGTTATCGATATAATCATATTAGTATTGGTACTGGCAGGCATTGTTGTCGGTTTCCGTAAAGGTTTCATCAAACAGCTGGCATCACTGGTAGGACTCGTAGTAGGATTGGTGGCAGCCAAGGCGCTGTATGGTGTGGTAGGCGACCAATTAATTGGAACGGTTACCTCCAATGCCACCTTCGCGCATACGCTGGCATTCTTCTTGATATGGATTGTGGTTCCTATCGTATTTACATTGGTGGCATCATTACTTACTAAGGCGATGGAAATCATCTGCTTGGGGTGGATTAACCGTCTGCTCGGTGCTGCCCTTGGTGGTGTGAAGTGGCTGCTATTCATCAGTCTGGCCATCTGTGCGATTGAATATATCGACTCAGATAATAAAATCATTGAGAAGAACACCAAGGAGACATCTGCCTTGTATTATCCCGTACGTGAGTTGGCGGGCTTATTCATGCCTGCAGTACAGGATTTTACAAAAGATATCCTGAATAATGAGCATGGAACAGAAGGACAGGAAATATAAGGACAACGACTATGTACGCCAAGTAGCGGAGGAGAAGTACAAATATGGCTTCACCACTGACGTGCATACTGAAGTCATAGACCGTGGCCTCAACGAGGATGTGGTGCGTCTGATTTCCGAGAAGAAAGGTGAACCAGAGTGGCTACTTGACTTTCGCCTGAAGGCTTATCGCCATTGGGTAAAGCAAACTATGCCCACATGGGCACACCTGCGTATCCCGGATATCGACTACCAGGCTATTTCCTACTATGCTGACCCTACCCAAAAAAGCAAGGATGAGGGCAAGAAGGAGATTGACCCCGAGTTGATGAAGACCTTCGACAAACTGGGCATACCTCTGGAGGAACGCATGGCACTGGCTGGCTTGGCAGTAGATGCCGTAATGGACTCTGTTTCTGTCAAGACCACCTTCAAGGAACAGCTGAAAGAGAAAGGCATTATTTTCTGCTCTATCAGTGAGGCAGTGAAGGAATATCCAGATCTTGTGCAAAAGTACTTGGGTTCCGTGGTGCCATATACCGACAATTTCTATGCAGCTTTAAATTCTGCAGTATTCAGTGATGGCTCATTCGTATATATCCCCAAGGGAGTAAGATGCCCTATGGAATTGTCCACCTATTTCCGTATCAACGCCAGAAATACAGGCCAGTTTGAACGTACTTTGATTGTGGCCGATGACGATGCATATGTTTCTTACTTGGAAGGATGCACGGCTCCTATGCGAGACGAGAACCAGTTGCATGCCGCCATCGTGGAGATTGTGGTACACGAACGTGCAGAAGTAAAATACTCAACTGTGCAGAACTGGTATCCTGGCGATGCAGAAGGCAAAGGTGGCGTATATAACTTCGTAACCAAACGCGGTCATCTGCGTGGTAATGACAGTAAGTTGTCATGGACTCAAGTTGAGACGGGCTCTGCCATTACATGGAAATATCCATCATGCATCTTACAGGGCGATAACTCAACAGCTGAGTTCTATAGTGTGGCTGTGACCAACAACTACCAGCAGGCTGACACGGGTACGAAGATGATTCATCTTGGAAAGAATACCCGAAGCACCATCGTGAGCAAGGGTATCTCTGCAGGCAAGAGCGAGAACTCCTATCGTGGTTTGGTGCGTGTGGCTGCCAAGGCAGACAACGCCCGCAACTACAGCCAGTGTGACTCTTTGCTGCTAGGTGATAAATGTGGAGCTCATACCTTTCCATATATGGACATCCATAATGAGACGGCTGTTGTGGAACATGAAGCTACCACCAGCAAGATCAATGAGGAGCAGATATTCTACTGCAACCAACGAGGCATCTCAACAGAAGATGCAGTAGGATTGATAGTGAATGGCTATGCTAAGGAAGTTCTTAACAAGCTGCCGATGGAGTTTGCTGTGGAGGCACAGAAACTGCTGAGTGTCTCGTTAGAGGGTAGCGTGGGATAAAGTTATAATAACATGTTAGAGATAAAAGACTTACATGCCAGTGTGGCTGGCAAAGAAATACTGAGGGGCATCAACCTGCAGGTGAAGCCTGGAGAGATACATGCCATCATGGGACCTAATGGTTCTGGAAAGAGCACGCTGTCATCTGTATTGGTGGGTAATCCTCAATATGAGGTGACTCAAGGAACTGTTACCTTCAATGGTAAAAACCTGCTGGAACTGTCTCCAGAGGACCGCAGTCATGAAGGTTTATTCCTGAGTTTTCAGTATCCAGTAGAGATACCAGGGGTGAGTATGACCAATTTCATGCGTGCTGCCATTAATGAAAAACGCAAATACCTCAACCTCCCTGCCCTCAGTGCCAGCGAGTTCCTGAAACTAATGCGTGAGAAACGTGCTATTGTAGAGTTGGACAATAAGTTGGCCAATCGCTCGGTGAATGAAGGTTTCTCTGGTGGTGAGAAGAAGCGTAACGAGATATTTCAAATGGCTATGCTGGAGCCCAAGCTGAGCATTCTTGATGAGACGGACTCTGGTCTCGATATCGATGCCTTGCGCATCGTGGCTGAAGGGGTTAACAAACTGAAGACACCAGAGACGAGTTGCATTGTTATCACTCACTATCAGCGTTTGCTCGACTATATAAAGCCCGATATCGTACATGTGCTTTATCACGGTCGCATTGTCATGACGGCTGGCCCTGAATTGGCACTGGAACTCGAGAAGCGTGGTTATGACTGGATTAAAAAAAATGAGAATTGAGACTTTATTGGAGCAGCCAGGTCAAAGCTAAGCCTGCTTGGGCTAAGCCGAATGGAAACAATATAGTTACATAGAACAATTGAAGATGATTGAGATATTCGTTCCAAAAAACTCGTCGGAGGAGAGAACACTACAGCTGACTGAAGAGCAGCAGCTGCATATCCATGTGGAAAGTGGAGCCAAACTGAATTTGGTGTTCGAATCAGCTACTGTTACATCTCAATCCATTAATCTTTCAACTGATATAATCGTGGAGCAGGGTGCTTCTTTAGACTTCTGCGATTTAGACTTACGCATGGAAGGTGCTGTCCGAACGCACCATCTTAATATTCAGCAAGGTGCAGATAGTAAGGTGTTTGCGCAAAGTATCATCTTGTCAGAAGGTGACAACCGCAACACTACTCAGGTTGATTTGTGTGGTGAAGGTGCTGAACTTTGTTTGAATGGATTGGTCATAGCTCACCAAACTCAAAACGTCAATAACCATACATGGGTGCAGCATAGGGTGCCTCATACAACGAGCCATCAATTATATAAATATGTAGTCGATGATCAGGCTGTAGGAACTTACGCTGGCTTGGTGAAGGTTTTGCCAGGAGCGCACCACACAGTCTCAGGACAAATCAACCGTAACCTTTGCGTTACCCGTGAGGCACGCATGTTTGCTCAACCTCAGTTGGAAATTTACAACGACGACGTGCGTTGCAACCACGGATCCAGTACTGGGCAATTGGATGAGAGTGCCTTGTTTTATATGCAGCAACGTGGCATCTCCTTGCACGAGGCGCGCCTCTTGCTGATGGCTGCTTTTGTGGGTGAGGTGGTGAATCAGATACGTATCCCTGCCTTGCGTGAACGCCTGCATGATTTAGTAGAAAAAAGATTAAGGAACATTTAATGGTTAATGCTCAATGGTCAATGCTCAATCAAAATATGATATCCAAACTATTAGAAATGACTTTCCAATCCTTGGGACCGAAGTTTATGGAAAGCCATTAGTTTATCTAGATAATGGTGCCACTACACAGAAACCTCGCCAAGTAGTGGAGGCAATGGTGCAACAATACTATACAGCCAATGCCAATGTACATCGTGGCGTACATCACCTTTCGATGATAGCTACTGATATGTTGGAGCAGAGTCGTGAGGCAGTGCGTCGTTTCATTGATGCAGAGAGTGTACAGGAAATCGTGTTCACCCGAGGTACAACAGAGGCTATTAATTTAGTAGCATCTACTTTCTGCCAACAAGAAATGCAAGCCGGTGACGAGGTGATTATCAGTACCATGGAGCACCATAGCAATATTGTTCCTTGGCAATTGCAGAAAGAGCGTAAAGGCATTGTTGTCAAGGTGATTCCCATGGCCGATAATGGTATTCTCTGCATGGATGAATATGAAAAGCTGTTTACCTCACGCACAAAGTTGGTGAGTGTGGCGCATGTCAGCAATGTATTAGGTACCATCAATCCTGTTGCCGATATTATTCGTATTGCCCATTCACATGGCGTTCCTGTACTTATTGATGGGGCGCAGAGTGTGCCGCACATGCCAGTGAGTGTGCGTTCACTCGATGCTGATTTCTATTGTTTTTCTGGTCATAAAGTCTATGGTCCTACGGGAATAGGCGTACTATATGGTAAACGTGAGTGGCTCGACCGTCTGCCCCCTTATCAAGGTGGTGGTGAGATGATTGGCACCGTGAGCTTCGAGAGCACTACCTTTAATGCCATTCCTTATAAGTTTGAGGCTGGAACGCCCAACTATGTAGATGCTACAGGCTTAGCTGCGGCACTTGAGTATGTTGAAAAGATTGGCATGAACAACATAGCTGTCTATGAGGCTGACCTCACACAATATGCCTTGCAGCAAATGTCACAGATAGAAGGTATCAGATTTTTCGGGCCAATGGAACAGAGAGGTAGCGTTATCTCCTTCTTGGTAGGTAACATCCACCATCTCGACATGGGTACTTTACTCGATCGCATAGGCATTGCTGTTCGCACGGGTCATCATTGTGCCGAACCGCTGATGCACCGATTGGGAATTGAGGGAACCTTGCGTGCTTCATTTGGTCTCTACAACACCTACGATGAGGTAGATGCCTTGGTAGCAGGTATCCACCGTGTTAGTCAAATGTTCTAAATATTATCTGTTATTTGATACTTTCCACAAACGACTTGGTTACGTCAAAGGAGTTTTCTGCTACCGTGTTCCAGAAGTCATGATACTGACTTGCATCCGTATCTTTCAAGGGTAGGTCACTAATCACCCTGAACGAGATGAAGGGCACCCGGTTGATGTAACATGTCTGTGCAATAGCACAACTTTCCATATCCACGGCTTTGGCTTCTGGAAACTTGCCTACAATTTCACGCATCTTCTCACGAGAGTCCACAAACCAATCGCCCGTAACAATCAGTCCGGCATGTATTTTTACCTTACAATCCAGGCTCAAAGCCTTGTTCAGCAACCAAGATGCTGGCTCAAAGCGTACTGGCATGCCTTGCACTTGACCATACTGGGTAGAGTCATCAATGGCTGTGCCACAATAGACATCATGATACACCAACTGAGAGCTGACCACCACATCCTGTATCTCTACATCATCACCATTGCCTCCTGCGCAACCGCTGGAGATAATCACATCGGGATGAAACTCGTTAATCATCTTTTGTGCACCCAACGCCGCATTCACCTTACCAATGCCGCATTTCTGTACCATTACATCTGAACCCTCAAACAACTGCTTAAGTTGGTGCAGCTCTTTCTCCATCGCAACAATAATTCCTATCTTCATTTTCTATTCTTAATTAGCTTCGTTCAATTCTCAATTTTAAATCCTAAGGGAACAGAGTTTTCTGTGCTCATGCACACCACTGCCGAGAACTTCATCCCGCAATCTATCAATTCATCCCACTGTTTCTCCCCCAACATAGGCAGGTCATCATGTTCTATGTCCTGCTTCAGCAAACCATACACCAATCCGGCATTAAAGTTATCACCAGCCCCCACCGTGCTCACTGGCTTCATGGCTGGTACTGCATAACCCTTACTCATCGAGGTGGTGCGCAGCTGCACGTCTTTTGCTCCAGCAGTGTAAATGAAATTCTTGCAATAGAATTGTATCTTATCCTTATAGATTGTATTAGCATCGCTGAGGTTATACAAACACATGAAATCTTCCTCAGAGCCACGCACAATGTCTGCATACTCCAGATTCTCCAATATAAACGGAGCTACCTTGAGGGCATCACTCTTGTGTGCAACTCTATAGTTCAGGTCGTACATCACTATGGCCTTTTTCTCCCTGGCCTTTTGCAGCAGTTCCACTACTTTATGGCGTACCATAGGGTCCACAGCATAGAAAGAGCCAAGCATCACTACATCATTTTCCCTCACTTCTGGCAGTTCCATCATCAAGCGTTGTTCGGGATAATTCTTGTAGAAGCTATATTTCGCATCATTATCATCATCGAGAAAAGCTAATGACACAGCTGACTTGTTATTAGCATATACGTCCAAATGTGGTATTACACCATTATCTCGCATATAAAGTTGAATCAGTTCACCAACATGGTCATGACCTACCTCACTCACGAAATCCACCGTTAGTCCCATACGGGCAAGTGATATGATGCTGTTGAACACCGATCCCCCAGGTACCGCTGTCCATGGTTGGTCGTTCTTGAAGATGATGTCCAATATCGTTTCTCCTATTCCTATAACTTTTCTCATAGCCTTTTTCGTCTTGAGTTGTTATTTTTGTGTAAAGATAGTGTAAAGCAAACTTATAAACAAAGTTTTCTTTGCTTTTAAGCTCTGTTTATACTATTTTTGCAGCTTCAAATAATATTAAATGCATGGAAACAGAGCGTTACTTCACCCATAGTTTTCCCAATGGCTTGCGGGTCATCCTCCAACAGACATCCTCGCAAGTGGCTTACTGCGGCTATGCAGTAAATGCGGGAACTCGAGACGAGGAACCAGACACACCTGGTATGGCGCACTTCATCGAGCATATGCTGTTTAAGGGTACTACCCATCGCAAGGCGTGGCACATCCTCAATCGCATGGAGTATGTGGGAGGTGACCTCAATGCTTTCACCAATAAAGAGGAGACGGTGATCTATTGTTCTTTTATGAAGCAAGATTTCAGCCGTGCCGCAGAACTGCTTACCGACCTGGTGTTTCACTCTGTTTTTCCTGAGCATGAAATGGAGAAGGAATGTGAGGTAATAATTGATGAAATAAAGATGTATGAGGATACGCCCGCCGAACTCATATTTGATGACTTCGAGGATCTTATCTTTGCAGGTCATCCCTTAGGGCGCAACATTCTGGGTAATGCTGAGTATTTGCGCAGCTATGGAAAAGCCGATGCTGACGTTTTCTTCCATCATTATTACAAGCCCGATAACATGGTTTTTTTCGTTATGGGCAACTACACCATTGAGCAGGTCATCCGTGAAGTAGAGAAGTGTACGTATGAAATCGCGACCGATCCAGTGGTGTTGTATCGCCAGCAACCATCTTTTAGCCCTGCCAGACGGTTGAATATAAACAAGCAATCCCACCAAGCGCATGTCATGATGGGGGGGCGTGCCTACGATGGAAAAAGCAACAAGCGTGTAGCACTCAACCTAATTAACAATATCTTAGGAGGACCTGGCATGAATAGTCGTCTCAACATCGCTTTGCGCGAGCATCGTGGGTTGGTCTATGAGATTGAATCAAACTATACACCCTATACCGATATTGGCACTTTCTCCATCTACTTTGGTTGCGACCACGATGATGTAGAGCGTTGTATTGATCTGGTGTTCAAGGAACTCAAACTTTTCCGTGAGCAGCGCCTCAGCGATAGTCAAATACGGGTAGCCAAGAAGCAGTTCATAGGTCAGATTGGTGTCAGTTCCGACAATAACGAAAGCAATGCCTTAGGTATGGCGAAGACTTTCCTCCACTACAACCGTTTTATCACCAGCGAGGAGGCGTTCCACAACATCGAACTCCTCACTCCCGACTTACTGCATGATGTAGCTCAAGAAGTCTTAGCGGAGAATAATCTCTCTATTTTGCATTACGGTCAATAGCTTTCTTCAACTTACCGACAGCCTCTTCCAGTGACTCAGTTGGTTCGATAATGTTATAATCCTCCCAAAACGCTTCATCATAGAAATCCATCACCTTGTCTGAAAGCACATCACTATTGTGGAATGCCTCTTTATATGTAACCCATTCTAAAGGGTTATCTACACGGTTCGTCACAACCATCTCCGACACCACCGTATAGTTGGTAGCGAAGAGCCTTCTCTTCCAGTCACAGCGGAATTTAAACTCCGCCCTAATGTAGTTCAGAAAATAGCGCCCCCCCTGGTAGCGGTAAGTTACCAAATAACTCAGATCTTGCGCACGGAAACGCATCGTAGCAGGCTTCTTGCGCAACATCTGACGTGTTACTTTGGCAGGGTCACTCATGTCCATAGAGAATTCTATTCTGCTGATGCCTAAGTTCTCACGATCAATGTAGATAGTACCAACATAAAGCGGGAAATCCAACATCACAGGTTTGGGTTTGAAGCTGATGGCGTATTGTACGCGATCGTCTATTGTTACATAGTCCTTGAAAGCATAATCATACATATCTTGGTATTCTGGCTCCAGTAGAATGTCGGGGTTCTTAACAGCATCTACATAAGTGGCAAGGTTGGGACCGCCCTCCAATTTCACACTTAATGTGTCTTTCAGGTCAGGGCTTGCCACACTACGACTTTTTGTGATGCGCACCCTGTCTCTTCCAGTACCCTGCGTGTAGTTAGTCTTAAATGCCTCTGTAACTGCCTCTGAGATGGTGATATATCTATTGCGCTTTTGCACCGTCTCTCTATAGAATAAATAGTTGAGCGTTGATACAGGACTATAATTCTGCTTCACTTTCCACATCGCATCTTGAACCAAGATGCGGGCATTCACAGGACTTACCACTATTTCGTTCAGCTTAAAGGAACTTTGCGCAAGGAAATATTCGTTACCTGTACTGGCTAATCTATCCACCTCTACTTGGTTGGAATTATAGCCTAAATAAGAAAATTGTATATATACTATCGTCCCCGGGTCTTTAAACTTCAAGGTAAATGCTCCGTCAGAGTTGGTAACGGTTCCTATGTTCGTGCCAGGAACATACACGTTCACATATTCCAGCTTACGGTGCGACTTCTGGTCTTTCACCACACCACTCACTGTAATCATATTCTCATTCATCCGCTCTGTGATGGCCTGGGCCATAGCAGTAGTGACGCAACCTGCCAGCAAGAGGCAAGTCATCAAAATCCTAAACTGTGTATGCATGATTAATTTCATCTTCGTGTAGCTTTGTAGTTATACTTTTTGCAAATTTATAAGAAAAAAGCGAAAGACAAACAGCAATGACGATGTCTTTTTTTTCGTTTTGACGCAAAAAGCGCCACCCTTCATTTCCTCTTACGGTTTTTCATTCAGTCTCAAGCGACTAAACTCGCAGCCACAATACAATTGATTATAGAAACCATACTCCCTCAGCAGTTGATTTCGTCTTTCCTGCAAGCCGCCTTTGCGCCAGTTCTGCTCCCAGAAGGTCACCCCGTCCACCTGTGCAGCCGCCCATTGTCCCGCCTCGTTAATCTGTTCTATGCTCTTCCAACGCGAAGATGCCAATGTGGTAGTAAACACTGTAAAGCCATGCTCAGAAGCATAGTGGGCTGTCTGTAGCAATCGCATTTTGAAACATTGCAGGCAACGCCTCCCTCGCTCAGGTTCGTTTTCCATTCCACACACACCCTCTTTCCATCCATCATAGTCGTAATCAGCATCCACAAATGACAACCCTTGACTTGTCACGAAGCGCTTTGCCTCGGCCTTACGGATTTCATATTCCTCAAAAGGATAGATGTTGGGATTGTAATAATAAACAGTAGGGTGTATGCCATTGGCCACCATACATTCTATGATGGCAGACGAACAAGGGGCACAACAACTGTGCAGCAACACCTTATCATCTTTATTTGGCGTTTCAATCTTCAACATCATTAATCGACTGCTTCAGCAGCAATAAGCTCTCAGGGCCGAGATTAAACAGCAAATCAACAATACTCAAATTAGGTATGAAACCCTGTTTCTCTTGAAATACTTGGTAGTAAGGCACGACCTTAAACACCTCATCCTCCATAGTATAGTCATGTTTTGGATGAATTACTTCTCGCAAGTCTAATACCCCATTGCTTACCTCCTTGATATATTCAAGAGTCCTTACCATGCAAGGTTGCATATCAATCAGTGCACAAATCATCTCCTGCAACGCCTCGTTGAAATCTATCAAAAACTCATATCGCTTTTCGTAGAATGGAACAAAGTCATCACGGTAATACTCGAAGTACGGTGTGTTACCATAAGCCGATTCCAGTGCATAGAGATGCAAGTGGCGCCAATTGCCATGTTCACTGATACGAATGTCCTTCATAGGACATTTTGGTACGTCAGGTTTCACCGTTGGCACTGTCAAGTCAATTCTTCCCGATGGCCCCGCAATGATACAACGGTTACGATATGTCTGCTTCATGTAGTGGTCGTACTGCTCCACCCACACTTTGTCAGCCGCTAGCATGTGCGCATAATACTCCACCGGCGCTAAGTAAGCCGAAGTCAAATATACCTCAGTCATGTACCCATTTGAACAGACGATTCCATCGAATTTTACCATCCAGCCAGTCGCGATCCTTGTCTAACGACAGCCAAATAAGAATAGGTTTACCCACTATATGATCCTCTGGCACGAAGCCCCAGTAGCGTGAGTCGGCACTCTTATGGCGATTGTCACCCATCATCCAGTAGTAATCCATCTGGAAGGTATATTCGTTGGTCTTGACCCCATTGATGTAGATGCCATCTTCCTTGCTTTCCAGTTGGTTACCTTCGTACGCCACAATGCAGCGTTCATAAATTGGCAAATTGTCATCGTTCAGTGTAATGGTAGCCCCTTTCTTAGGTATCCATATCGGACCATAGTTGTTGCGGTTCCACTTTGTATAAAGGTTCAGTGGGTAAAGGTCACCAATAAAATTCTCGCGTTCAGGCTCCATTACAATCTTGCTCACCAGTTTTTTGTTGCCCTGAAGAGTAGCGAGCATCTTCTTCGTTAGTGGCAAATTGTAGGTAGGTGCCAATCTACCATTGGACATACGCGTATTCAGTCCCATGCTCAGCAATTCGTTTTCCCACGAAGTGTCGCTTCCCATTTCCCAGCGGTCCTCTTCACTAATACCCAATTCTTTGAACATCTCTTCTGGGATTACTGGTCCTGTGGTCTGAACAAAATAGTTCAGCTGCATATTCTCAGGATCTTCCATCTGTTGGCCATTCAACCATACATGCGTATCAATGATTTGTAGTGTATCGCCAGGCAAGCCCACACAACGCTTCACATAGTTCTCTCTACGATCGACTGGTCTCACTACCACCTCGCCATATATACGTGGATTGCTCTTTATCAATTTACTGCCCTCAGCATAGAAGATATCATAAGCCGTGCGCTGTTGATCACGCGTCAGCGATTCCATA
>OMSH01000199.1 GCA_900313715.1 uncultured Prevotellaceae bacterium | reverse complement strand
TGATTACACCGTGAAGGACAGGAAAGGCCGTGATGTTTCTCTCAAAGAATATGCCGGTGAGGTAATCCTGATTGTGAATACTGCTACCCGTTGTGGGTTTACTCCTCAATATACCGAGTTGGAGCAGATTTACGAGAAATATCGTAGTCAGGGCTTCAATATCCTCGACTTCCCCTGCAACCAGTTTGGTCAGCAGGCTCCTGGCACTGCAGAAGAGATTCATGAGTTCTGCCAACTGAACTATGCTACCAAATTTCCACAGTTCAAGAAAATTGATGTCAATGGTGATAAGGCTTCTCCACTTTTCACCTTCCTGAAGAGTCAGAAGTCATTTGCCGGTTTCGACATGAATCACCCCATTGCGAAAATTCTGGATGAGATGTTGTCAAAGGCTGATCCAAACTATAAAGATTCTCCTGACATCAAGTGGAATTTCACAAAGTTCCTGATAGATAAGAAGGGTTTGGTGAAGGCTCGCTTCGAACCTACCGACAGTATGGAGGTTGTGGCAAAGGAAATCGAGAAGATATTATAGGGATATTCGCATTGTGTATGTGCCGGCAATTAATGCCAGGCCTAACATGTTGCTAATTTACTCATTAAAAGATAATAAATTAGGCTGCTCAGTTCGAGCAGCCTAATTTATTTCCTTCTTGCCTTTCGTGCAAACTCAAATAGTGCAGGGCTGAGGTGACAATAGCCATCGGGATGCTTGTCGAGATAATCTTGGTGATATTCATCAGCAGCGTAGTAATTGCTTAGAGGCAGTACCTCAACAGCTAAGGGACGGTCGTATTGCTGCGCCACTTCGTTAAACACTTGCTGGATAATAGGCAGGTCTCCGCAATCAGTATAATAGATGCCTGTGCGATAGCGAGTACCTTCATCTTCACCTTGTTTGTTAAGACTGGTTGGGTCGATGGCCTTGAAGTAAAGCTCTAACAGGAAACGGAGATCGGCCACATCGGCATCGTATTCCACTTTTACCGTTTCTGCATAGCCTGTAGTATCAGTATAAACTTCCTTATATGTGGGATGCTCAGTGTGTCCGTTTGCAAAACCTGTCTCGGTAGAGATGACTCCTTGAATCTGCTTGATAAAATGCTCGGTACCCCAGAAACATCCTCCTGCTAAATAAATTACTTTTGTATTCATATCACAATATTTGTTTAGTTACATTTACGGGGCGAAATTAGCGAATTATGCCGTGATTTGAAAATTTTCCATTACTTTTGTGGAAACTAATAATTAAGGAAACTATGAAGAAGACTGCTTGGATGGTGGGCGTATGCCTACTGATGGTAATGGGATGCTCTGCAGGGAAACAAGCTACAGAAACGGATGTGCCTGCTTCGGATGCAAGGATACAATATGTAGGTAGGGTTAATTTTACAAACCCTGAGGCGCCGTTGTTTACTTATCCTGGCGTGCAGATTATTGCAGGCTTTGAAGGAACTTCCATTCGCATGAAGGCGAAACCCAAGAGTGCTTTATATATGGCACAGATAGATGATTATAAACCGTTTAAGGTGGATTTCCTTAACCAAGAAGATAGCGTGTTGATGTTGGCTCAAGGATTGCCAGATGGCAAGCATACGGTGAAGCTGATGCATATAACGGAGGGATATGAACTGCGTCCTGAGTTTTATGGTTTCATTCTCGATCCATGGAAAGACTTGACAGAGGCACCGGCTTTGCCACAGCGCAAGATTGAGTTTATTGGTAACTCTATCACTTGTGGCTTTGGCGTGGAGGCAACGGTGGGAACTGCCCCGTTTGCCTATGAAACAGAGAATCACTACTATAGCTTTGCTTCACTCACAGCAAGAGCATTGGAGGCTCAATATATGGTGGTGGCAAGAAGTGGCATAGGCATTTTCCGTAACTATAATGGTCCGTATGACGGTAATCAGGAAACGGCAATGCCTGCATTGTACAAATATACGAACTATAATGACACAACCGAATTATGGGACTTTAGCCAATATACGCCTGATGTGGTGTGTGTCAACTTGGGTACCAACGACACATCGGCAGGAAGATATAACAAGACCAAGTTGCGCGAAGCATATGCCTCGTTCCTGCAGAATTTGAGGGACCGTTATCCTAAGGCAAAGATTGTGATGATGAGTGGTTGTATGCTATCTGGACAGCGCATGAAGGACGTAGAAGATGCACAGGATGCTGTGGTAGCTGAAATCAATGAAAAAGGCGACAAAGAGGTATATCGATTTACGTTCCCTGCACAAGATGGAAGTCTGGGTTATGGTGCAAGCTATCACCCTTCGATGCAGCAACAAGAGAAAATGGCGAATGAACTGACACCTTTCTTGCGTGAATTGATGGGGTGGTGACACTCAGCTTTTTACCTGAATGACATCTTTGATGTTGGTGGTGTATTGTTTAGTGAGATGCTCACTCTTCAGGTGCCATTTTTTGTTGTAACCTTGTACGGCCACACGCACCATGTTATGGCCATTCTTGCGATTAATATCATCGATGGCTTTTGTGAGTGCTGCTTGTTTAGTACGGTCAATGGAATCAAAAAGAGATGTTTGTATAGCACTGTCTCGACAAATATCCCACACAATCACGCCTGCTTTCTTATAGAAATAGGTACCTTGTTTCCATTCTGCTCGCAATAGTTTTACGGCATAGGACACAATCTCTTGCAGGTTATTGGTGGGTACCTGCAAGCTAGCACTGCGGTAAATATAGCTGGAAGGCACATCTGTGCGAAAACGGCTGGTGTGAGCAAATACCGTAAGGGAAGTGCAACAAGTATGCTGCTCCCTGAGCTTTCGTACACAGGCTGCGGCAAAGTTGGCTACTGCTTCCTCAACATCGTGCAGCGACGAGAGACCCTCGCCCTGGAAACTACGACTGGTGCAGATGCTTTTCTTGTGTGGCAGTTCCTCTACATTGATGCAATCAATACCTCGCAATTCTTTCCAAGTACGAACGCCTGTGACATGCATGAGGTTACGTACCCATCCCTCGCTCTTCTGAGTGAAATCCCAGGCGGTCTTTATTCCATGATATGCCAGTTTATCGCGATTATGCCAGCCAACGCCCCACACGTCTTCAATGGGAAAAAGATGCAAGGCTTTCTCGCGTTTCTCTTCTGTATCAATCATGCAACAGCTTTGGTAGCCTTTGTGTTTCTTGCCAAACTTGCTTGCCATCTTAGCCAATGTCTTGGTGGTCGCCGAATCTTTGGTAACGGGTATCCCTGTGCTTCGCTCAATGTTTTTGGCTAATTGAATGCAAGGCTGGTGCAGTTGTTCGGGAGTACCCATACCGTCAAGGTCGAGAAATGCTTCATCGATGCTGTATTGCGTGAAACCATCGGGGCAGAATTCGTAAAGCATGCGCATCACTCTTCGGCTCATATCGCCGTAGAGGTTATAGTTACTGCTGAATACTGCAACTTTGTTTTGTTCGAGTACATCCTTTACTTGGTAGAAAGGACCACCCATCTTGATGCCTAAAGCTTTAGCTTCGTTGCTGCGGGCAATGATGCAACCATCGTTATTGCTCAGAATGACGATGGGCTTGTTGCGGAGGTCGGGGTTGAAAACCCTTTCGCAAGAAGCGTAGAAATTGTTGCAGTCAACGATAGCATACATGGTTTACAGTTTACAAATCATAGTAAAAGGTAAACTCTTAAAACTTTTGTCTTTTAATATTGTAGGTGACGATGCCCCAGATGATGAAATGGTTTTCTTCTGTAACCTTGATGGGTTGATAGTCTGGATTTGAGGGCATTAGCATCAGACAGTT
>OMSH01000192.1 GCA_900313715.1 uncultured Prevotellaceae bacterium | reverse complement strand
CTCCTCCCCATGTAAAGGGAGCAGCCAAGGGGACAGTTCTCAAAGCTCCTCCCCTGAGTCAGGGGAGGTGCCCCAAAGGGGCAGAGGGGTAAGCGTTTCCCTATCGTTCGTAAAACTCTATCGGCAAGCCATCAGGGTCAGCAAAGAACACAAAGCGCTTGCCTGTAAATGGATCTACACGCGGCGTCTCATGCTCTACATGCAGCCGATCTAACTCAGCCAGGTTCACATCAATGTCATCCACCTCAAATGCCAAGTGGCGCAAACCAGCTGCTTCCGGATGACTGAGCCGTTTCGGAGGATTGGGAAACGAGAACAGTTCGATGACAAACTCCCCATGCAGGGCAAGGTCGGTCTTGTAAGAATCGCGTTCAGCCCTGTAGTGTTCACCCAATACTTCTAATCCCAACACTTGAGTATAGAATGCCAAACTACGTTGGTAGTCGGAACAGAGCACTGCAACATGATGTACTTTGTTTAATTTCATACGGTTATTTTGTCAATCTTAAAATTTCAGCCTTTACGATAGGTTCCATAATGGCATAGCCATCAAGGTTAGGATGCACACCATCAGGAGAATACTTCTTAGGCAGGCCCTGGTTCTCGTCTTTCATGATGTTGAAGAAATCGATGTAGCTCACGCCGTTCAGTCTGGCATAGCTCTCCAACATGGCATTGATTTGTAGAATCTGTTGGGTAGAGTCAGTAATCTCAGGTCTCCATATATACTTATTAGCCGGCAAGATGCTCAAGATGATAGGCTTGATGCCGTGAGCGATAGCCAGTTCTACCATAGAGATAATATTACCTGCTACATGTTCAACAGGCATATATTTCTGGTTGCGAGCCACGTCATTGGTTCCTGCCATAATCACCACCACTTTAGGATGCAGGTTCAACACATCGGCACGGAATCGAGCCAGCATCTGAGCAGTTACTTGTCCGCTGATGCCGCGACCCACAAAGTTATTATCTGTAAAGTATGCCTCGTGCATACGAGCCCAATTGTCGGTAATGGAATTGCCCATAAACACTGCAACTGGGTTGCTCACTGACTGATTGGCTTCGGCATAGCGCTCATAATTTGCCCAGGTCTTCAAATCGTTGATGTCAAAGTTGTTTTGTGCAGTAGCATTTGGAAGATAAACTAACGTCATCATCATGCCCATCAGTGCACATACAATGGTTGAATAGAATTTGTTTTGCATAATACCATAATTTAATAGTTTATTTTGTGTAAAGGTAAGCATTTATTCCTTACGATGACTGCATAAAATAAAAAAATTGAATTAATGTTTGTAGTTAGGATAAAAAACATTACCTTTGCAGCCGAAATTTCTCAACAGAAGTTTTATTGTGGAGGTTCCGTAGCTCAGCTGGATAGAGCAACAGCCTTCTAAGCTGTGGGTCATGCGTTCGAATCGCATCGGAATCACAAGAAATAAGCAGGAAGACGATGAAAGTTTACTTTCAAAAGTCATTCCTGCTTTTTTCTTGTTCGATGGCCCGTGGAAGGGCCAGCGATGGAAGGATTCACTTTTTGGAGCAGCGAGAGCAGAGATGAGCTTGCTCAATCTATGCCGAGTCGCGACAAAATAGGACGAAGTCAATCCGGCGGAATCACAAACGCAAAAGGGGTGACGTGAAAGTTTACTTTCAGAAGTCATCCTTTTTTGTGTTTGTAAGATTGATGTGTAGTCAAGCCGAATAAAGACCAGCAAGAAGGTAAAAGGGCATATGCGGAGAGGCGTGAAGAAATTTCGAGTTTTTGCGTTAAGAGAAAAAATCCAATAAGACCTCTGGTCGTCTATTTTTTCTTAGCAAAAGCGATGAAATTTTAGCCTTGGAGAATCAGCCCTTTTAACATCTTGCTGGTCTAATTCGGCACTTTCCCTCAAAACTTGTAATACAAGCTGAGCAAGACGTTGCGAGGTCGGATATCGTATGAGACGAACGACTTGGAAAATACATCGGTGTCGTCGACTGTAAGGTTATAGCTCTTTTGATTGAGGATGTTCTTGGCAGAAAGTATGAGCTGAAGATTGTCAGTAAGGTTGTACTCAGCCTTCAAGTCGAACAACACAAGATCTTTCGAAATACCTTCAGCAAACTCGGTATGATAATGCTCTCCCAAAACACTGAAGTTGAACTTACGCCAAGGTGAGAACACCATCTCGAGGGTATGGTCGTAACTATCAAATGTATAATCGACCGACCCGTCATCTGCCTTCATTTTATTATGTAGATACTGCATCTTATAGACCACATTCCACCATGAATTGAGACGACCATTGATGTAAGGGGCGATGGTGAACAGATGTTTCTTGAAAGGTAATGTCACTTCATTGCGTTCGACATCAGAATCAACCAGGTTGGCAGATAACTTGATGCCTACCATTCCTTTGAATGAGGTAATACCTTTGCTGATGTCGATGCTGGCATCATAGGTTTGGTTCTCACCTATATCGCTTGTATATTTATAGATCATGTACTTCGAGTTGAGCTCCATCAGCTCGCTAAAATACTCTTTGGTATCCCAATAGCCGAAATGTGCATTCACGAAGAAAGAACTTTTTGGCCAACTAAAACTGGCTGTGAGCCGGGTGTTGATACTCCTACTGCCATTGAAGCCAGAATAGCCTTCGATGGCTGTGCGGAAATCACTGAACACTAAGCCTTTGTAGATGTTATAGCGGGGGTGCTCATTATTATAGATAGCTGCTTCGAGGTTGAGCGACAGGAACTCGAAAGGTATATAGGTAAGCGTTAGTTCTGGTGAGAAGTAGAACTTTGATTTGCGTGTCTTATCTTGCTGGTTTATCAAGTCTTTCAACGAAAAATGAGCATAGTCGATGGGCAAGTCCAAAGTGGCCTGCAAATGGTCGGAAATATATGTCAGCGAAGCACCACTGAACGCTGTGAACGCATTGAAACGCGACTCCGAATCAGGCAAATCGTAATCGGCCAGCTCTTTCATCTCTGCTTTCAGGTGACGGAGGTTGCCCGTTATTCCAGCATTGAGCGAGAAAGTAAGGTGGTTACTGATGCGCCTGTCTAACATGGCCTTGAACTCGCCATAGGCGGAATAGGATGTAATCTCTTGGCGAAGGACGCCTTCTCTTTCTTTGACAACATTGAGGGTTTGCGGACGTGAATAGAGTCCGGCATTGGCACTAAGGGTCAGTACATTATCTCCCATTGGCAGCTTATACTGGAAGTTGTTTTTCACCAGCAATGGATTGTTGTGGCCCGTCATGATGTTAGGCGTGGAGCCTGTTACCTCTGTATGGGTGTCATACCACTGGGTGGAGAAGCTCAGGTCGTTGCGC
The DNA here is from genome assembly GCA_900313715.1 of uncultured Prevotellaceae bacterium. GTDB lineage: Bacteria > Bacteroidota > Bacteroidia > Bacteroidales > Bacteroidaceae > Bacteroides. The sequence continues at coordinate 1,615 of OMSH01000192.1, read as the reverse complement.
AGGAAATGTTTATCGGTATTAGACAACAATGTTATTTCAGCCTGCAAGTCGTTCTGATGATTCTTCGCCTGCTCGGTGGAAGAATAATCGATGGTTTGTCCACCATCCATATAATAGGTAGTCTCTTCGGTGTTGAAAGCTGTCAGGCGGTCGGAATGGTAGAGCAACTGGAGATTGAGCTGATAATCGTTCTTCAGGTGTACGGTGGTGCCGAGGTTCAACACTCCACTGCGGTTGAAGCGTACTCTTTCGGGCGACAAAGGGGCTAACGATGGTGCAAGGTCAAGGAAGCTCTTGACGCTGTAGTTGATGCCGCTCAGGGAATATGGATCTGGGTCCCAGGCGCCATCCATCGTATCATCACCGAAGCCTTTCACTGCTCCGGCCAAGGGTAGTCCTGTATTGTCGGCTTGAAACAGTATGGTGGTTTGCCACTTCTCTCCCATCCTTATGGCTGAGAAATCGGTATTGACTAGCAACGGACTGAGACCAAGGCCGCCTTTAAGAGAGCCAAACCACTCGTCGGTCTCCTCTTTACGCAAGACTACATTGATGGAAGCCGAGTTGCTGAACTGCTTGCCTCGCATCACCTTTATATATACATGGTTCTCGGTTATCTCTAACCGTTCTACATCTTCGGGCTTCATGTTGTAGATGGCGGTATAATTGCCTTCCAGCACATCCTTACCATCAATATACATGCGGTCGATAGTAAGACCATTATAAGTATATCTGCCACTTTCCTCGTCAAGCGAGATGCCTGGCATCTTACTCATTACATCCTCCAGTTTCTTGTCGCGTATATCTGTAAAGATGGCCACATTGTAACTGACAGTTCTCTCCAAGCCATCATTACCCACACTGGTTACCATATTCTGGGCTTGCACTGATAACTTACACATTATCAGAAGGAAAAAGCAAGCTATTATGAATCTCTTAACTATTATCATTTACATTACCTTTGTTTAGCGGTGCAAAGGTAGTGAAAATTTTCTACATTTTTATCTTTAGCAGTTTAGCTCCATAGCCTGGTACCACCAAATCTGTAGCGTGACGAGGTGAGAAATTGATAATCTCGCTCTTATTGGTAAGCAACTCTTGCGCCTTGATAGCTTCCATCTCAGGTATTTGGAAATACTCAAACAGATGGGTTGGTAGGTTAACGGCTATGTCTGCAGGATCTTCATGGAAGTTTACCACAATAAAAATCAATTCTTTGTCGTATTTACGGACAAACGAGTACTGACAACGATCATTATAGCGCCATCCTCCCAAATTAACATAGGTAAGGTCGAAGAACTGACCTTCACGAAGTGCCGCCTCGCTATTGCAAAGGTTCAACACACGCGTATAGGTTTTAAGCAAAGCTTTCTCATCACGGTTCAGCTTCTTGCCATCTAAGGTTCCACCATTATACCATCGGCGCAAAGTGTCAGGACTCCAGTAGTCGAATATGGTAGTGCGCCCATCTTGACCACTGAACCCTTCTTCATCCATACCAGCCTCACCCAACTCCTGGCCTGCATAAATCATCATCGGATTGGTATTCATGCAAGCAGCAACCACCAAGGCCGGAATAGCCTTACGAGGATTGTCGGCAAAGAAACGTGAACCT
>OMSH01000190.1 GCA_900313715.1 uncultured Prevotellaceae bacterium | reverse complement strand
TTAAGGCTCTTTATTACCTTATTCGCCAACAATTCGTTTCTTTGTTCAATCGGTGTCATAAAACTATGTTATTGATGGTTATTTGTCCAAAGATAGTACATTTTGATGAAAAATCACTATTTTTGCACGCATATTTGCGATGTCGCATGAAAAACAAACTTCCATATCACATATTGGCTGTCAGCATCATTGCCATCTGGGGTGTCACTTTCATCAACACAAAGTTCTTGATATTAAATGGCTTGAACCCACAAGAGATTTTTCTTTTGCGTTTCATCATTGCTTATTTAGGGGTATGGACTTTCTCTCCTCACAAACTATTTACTGACAATTGGCGTGATGAGTTTACCATGGTGCTATTAGGCATTTCAGGCGGATCGCTCTATTTCTGGGCAGAGAATACAGCCATCCAATACTCATTGGTAAATAATGTTGCATTCATTGTATGTAATGCGCCCCTGCTTACTTTGTTTCTTGGGATGGCTTTTTCAAAAGAAATCAAAGCTACCAAACCCATCGTAGGAGGTTCATTTATCTCATTACTCGGTGTAGCATTGGTCATCTTTAATGGTAGCTTTATCTTGAAACTCAACCCCATAGGCGATTTTCTTGCATTGGTAGCAGCTGGTGCATGGGCTATATACAGTTTATTGATGCGCAACATGACAAGTAGATATAATGTCACTTTCCTTACCCGGAAAGTATTCTTCTATGGCATACTTACCATCCTTCCTGTTTTCTTAATAAATCCGTGGCAATTCCCATTAGAGGATTTTGGCAAGCCTGTCATATGGATAAACCTGGTTTTCTTAGGATTGATTGCAGCATTGATTTGTTTTGTATTATGGAACATCGTAATTCGCGAGTTAGGAGCATTAACATCAGCCAACTACATTTACCTGTCTCCAGTATCCACGATGATTGCATCTGCCATTTTCTTACAAGAGCCAGTAACATGGGTATCTGTCATGGGATCTTTCTTGATACTCTTAGGTCTGTTCATAGTTGGTTTCTACACCAGGCACAAAAAAGACGAGAGCCGTCCTCACAGACATTGATAACGGCTCTCAATATTTAAGAATGTTTCAAATCAAAGCAGTGCTATTCGGGACGAATTTTCTGAAGTAATACCACATCGTAATACCTATCCCCTATTTTCCACCATTCCTTCAAAACACCGCTATCCACAAAACCAGCATGATGTAGCAAATGAAGACTATCCACATTATTCACCAAGATATGGGCATTGAGCTGTTTAAAATGAAGAAAAGTAAAAACATAATCACTCAGCAGGTTCAACGCTTCAGCAGCATACCCTTTGCCACGCACTTCTTGTAGTAAAGATATACCTATTTCAGCCCTGCCATGCATGGGTTCGAAGTCAGTAACATCAATAATGCCTATCGGTCGGTTTTGTGTAAGTTCGCAGATAATCAGACGCAGCTGACGATCAGCAAACATATCATTCATAGAGTTGTCAATATAGGCTTGTAACACAGCTTTGGAATAAGGTACCGTAAAGTTGGAGATTGACCACAGCGATGGGTCATTCTCCATCTGGTACAGAAAATCCAAATCTTCTGGCTCCATAGCACGAAGCCTTACCTTCTTGCCTACAAAAAACTCATTCATATACTAAAAAGCAATAGATGTGATAATATATGCCACAATGGTAGATGTTATCACACAAACCAAGCCAGGCATCATGAAACTATGATTCAACAAGTACTTTCCAATTACCGTAGTACCACTTCGGTCAAAGTTCACTGTGGCAATATCCGATGGATAGTTAGGTATGAAGAAATAGCCATATACGCTTGGTAACACACCCAGTAGCACAACTCCAGGAATACCCAACGAATATGCTAATGGCAACATAGCCACCACTACGGCACCTTGGGAATTAATAAGCACAGAAACAAGGAAGAAAACAAATGCGATAGACCAATTGTATTTCGCCACAATATCGCCCAATGCAGCTTGCATCTCAGTCATATAATTACTGAAATAGGTATCTGCCAACCAAGCAATACCATATATAGCTACAACAGCGACCATACCACTCTGCCAAACAGCACCATTAACTGCAGTTTTAGGCTTAGCTTTACAGAAGATAATCATAAAAGCGGCTGCAGATATCATCACGATCTGAATCACAATATTCATCTTCAATGTTTCTGTCGTACCATCAGCCTTGGGGAAATGAGGTAACATATCCTGGAAGACCGCAAAAAAAACTATCACACAGAGAGCTGCCAAGAAAATATACACCGCACGCTTAGCTTCCTTGGAAATTTTCTTATCGAGAGTAGTAGCAGAGCTACCATACATATATTGATATAGCTCAGGATCCTGACACCTCTTCTGGAACTCAGGATCTTTATCCAAGTCTTTCCCACGTTTGAAACTAAGTGCAGAAGCAGCAATCAAGCCGCACAAACAAGCAGGAATGGTAACCATTAGCACCTGGGGAATGGATACGTTGAAACCATTAGCTGCAGAGATGGTGGTAAAAGCTACCACAGCAGCAGCTATAGGTGAACAAGTAATACCTACCTGAGAGGCGATAGATGCCACACCGCAAGGGCGTTCCGGACGAATGCCTTTTTTCAAGGCTATGTCACAGATAATAGGCATGAGCGTATAAACTACATGTCCTGTTCCCACCAGCACAGTCAGAAAGAACGTAGTAAGTGGTGCGTAAAATGTAATGCGATCCGGATGTTTACGAAGCATTCGTTCAGCAATTTGAATAAGCCAATCCATACCACCAGAAGCATGCATCATTCCTGCACACGTAACAGCTGCAATGATGATATAAATAACGTCTGTTGGAGGCGAGCCAGGCTTCATGCTAAAGCCAAACACCAAGATAGCCAATCCAATTCCAGAAATAGCGCCCAATGCCAAGCTACCGTAACGAGAGCCTACATAGAGGGCTCCAAGTACCACTAGCAATTGAATAATCATTAATGCCATATTCTTCTAAGTATTAGATTAAGTAATTGTATTTGGCAAATGTAATAAATAAATCAGACATACTCAGCAAAAGCTCGAAAAATTTGCTTATTTGCCACACATAATGTAATTTTGCATAAATTTTAAACCATAATTAAAATATGTATAGGACACATAACTGCGGAGAACTCCGCATAACTGATGTTAACAAGGTGGTAACGCTGGCCGGTTGGGTACAGCGCTC
>OMSH01000274.1 GCA_900313715.1 uncultured Prevotellaceae bacterium | reverse complement strand
TATCACCACAAAATCTACATCCCGATAAGCCTCTTCTGCATCCAAAGTAGCCTTCAGCTTCAAGGGTTTTGTAGCAAGATACTCTTCTATCTCCTTATCTACAATAGGCGACTTGCGATGATTGATCATCTCCACCTTTTCTGGCACGATATCCACTGCTGTCACATCATGGTGCTGACTCAACAATGTGGCTATACTCAAACCTACATAGCCTGTTCCAGCAACCGCAATCTTAACGTCTTTCATAAGAATTATTTTTAACGGGCGCAAAGGTAATAGTTTTTTTTCTACTTCGCAAGTATATTCTTGCGATACCACCATCCGAACCAGATGATGGCGACAATCAATACGCAACCGCCAATACCGTAGGATATCAGGTTGCCCAAGCCAAAGGCGATGGGCGATATCAGCAGGAAGGTGGTGCAGACAAAGGTCATGAACAAGGCGGGTATCAAGGTGATGATAAACGGCTTGCGCTTATGTGCCAGATAGATGGTGATGGCCCAGAGGGTGAAGATGGACAATGCCTGGTTGGCCCAACCGAAGTAGTTCCATATCTTATTGAAACCATCGACATCGGCGATATTATACCACAGCACCAATATGGTGACAATAAACAAAGGAACACTGATAAGCAGACGATGGGCAATGCTTTTTTGGCTTAAGTGGACAAAGTCGGCAATAATCAATCGGGCACTTCGCATGGCGGTGTCGCCCGTAGAGATAGGTGCTGCCACCACACCCAACAGGGCCAGTACGCTGCCCAACATTCCCAACCAACTCTTTGATACGATGTTGACAATTTGCGGAGCACTGGCTGATGTATCGGCACCCAAATCAGCGGCTCCTCCTCCATAGAAGAAGTAAGATGCCACCGTTGCCCAGATCAGCGCCACAATGCCCTCGGTAATCATGGCGCCATAGAAGATGGGGCGTCCCAACTTCTCGTGCTTGATGCAACGAGCCATCAACGGACTTTGCGTAGCATGGAAGCCACTGATGGCACCACAGGCTATGGTGATAAACAAGATAGGTACGATGGGACCCATCTTGGGATTCTTGTTGCCGATGCCCTCCCATATCTCAGGCACATCGGGCATGATGAACAACAATGCCACCAACACGGCAATTGCCATGAACAACAGGGCAAAGGCAAACAGAGGATAAATCTTGCCAATAATTTTGTCGATAGGCATCATGGTGGCGATGAAGTAATAGACGAAGATTATAACGACCCAGAACATGAAGCTGCCCACCATACCACTTAAAATGATGGCAGGACTATACACAAACACGGCTCCTACCATGATGAGCAGCAACACGGTGAACAACAGCATCAGCTTCTTGGCACGGCTACCCAGGTATTTGCCAATGATATCGGGCAGTCCGATTCCCTTGTTACGCACAGATATCATGCCGGCAAGGTAGTCGTGGGTGGCTCCTGCAAAGATACATCCCAACACAATCCACAGATATGCCGACGGACCGAACTTGGCACCCATGATGGCACCAAAGATAGGACCTGTGCCTGCAATATTGAGAAATTGAATCATGAAAATCTTCCACAATGGAAGGGGGATGTAATCCACACCATCGGTCATCGACATGGCTGGTGTTCTGCGATTATCAGGGCCAAACACCCGTTCCACAAACTTACCATATAGCAGATAGCCCAAAATTAAAGCCAAAAGGGATAGAAAAAAAGTAATCATAATAACAAATACCTATTGTTTATCTACAAAACTTTGCAAAATTAATAGATATATTCGTAATAAAGAAGCAATTTAAAAGAAAAATGTCAAAATATGGGATTTTCTTGGTAATGTCTTCGACTTGCACTATCTTTGCAACATAAAATTAATTTGCATGAAAGTAAAAGCACTTATTATACTTTACCTGCTCATCAATCAGTTCTTGATGGCGCAGACTCCCCTACCCAAGCACGAAGTGAGGGCTGCATGGATTACAGCCGTTTATGGCCTCGACTGGCCTAAGACAAAAGCCACCAGTGCCGAGGGCATCCGACGCCAGAAAGCAGAACTATTAGAAATGCTTGATAAACTCAAGATGGCCAATTTCAACACCGTTCTCTTTCAGACACGTACACGAGGCGATGTCATCTACAAGTCAGTTTACGAGCCATATAACTCTATCTTGACAGGCAAGGTAGGTGGTGATCCAGGCTATGACCCCTTAGCTTTTGCCATAGAAGAATGTCATAAGCGAGGCATGGAATGCCACGCATGGATTGTGGCCATTCCCTTGGGCAACCGTACGCATGTCAACTCGTTAGGCAACAATTCTGTAACGAAGAAAAGACCCAGCATCACGGTACCCTACAAGCGTGAGTTTTTTCTTAACCCCGGGCATCCGGACACTAAGAGATACCTGATGGATATCACCCGCGAGATTGTACAGAACTACGATGTGGATGGGGTGCATTACGACTACCTGAGGTATCCGGAGAATGCTCCAAATTTCCCCGACCGTAACGAGTTCCGCAAATATGGAAACGGACGTGACATCGATCAGTGGCGACGTGATAATATTACAGAGATTGTCCGGACTATCTATAATGGCGTAAAATCCCTAAAGCCCTGGGTGAAAGTAAGCACCAGTCCTGTGGGCAAATTTGATGATACCACCCGTTACCCCTCTCGTGGTTGGAACGCCTACAAATCCGTGAAGCAGGATGTAGTGGGCTGGTTGGGAGAAGGCATACAAGACCAGATTTACCCCATGATGTATTTCAAAGGCAATAATTTTTATCCTTTTGCCCTCGACTGGAAAGAGCAGAGCAACGGCCGTCAAGTGGTGCCCGGATTGGGTATCTATTTCTTGGATCCCAAAGAAGGCGACTGGAACATCAACGAGATAGAACGTCAAATTCTATTCACCCGTAGCAACGGTTTGGCAGGTCAAGCCCACTACCGTATGAAGTACCTCATGGACAACATACAAGGACTCTATGACCTACTTTCTTACGAGCTTTATACAACTCCAGCCTTGCCTCCTGCCACTCCTTGGTTAGACAACATGGCACCTTCTACTCCAAAGAACCTGCAAGTGACGACAGATGCAGACGGGTACATCCACCTGAGATGGGAACCATCTACTGACAACGACACCAAGAACGCGCCCATGTATATTATCTATGGGGCTACCACATCGTCTGTTGATACCAATGACCCAGCCAATATCATCGCACAACGAGTGCAGGGGACAGAGTATATCTATGCGCCTATCTTCCCCTGGAACAGGAAGACAAGGTTTGCCGTGACTGCCATTGACCGTTACGGGAATGAAAGCGAATCCGTGCAACAGGGACAATAATCAACTAAAATGCGATATAAATGCAGGAAGACGTAACCGATAACAAGCGAAGATACAGGATTCATGGTTGGTTAGCCCTGAGTCCCATGCTGGTGTTTCTTTTCACCTATTTGGGTGCTTCGATTCTGCTCAACGACTTCTACAAGATACCCATCACAGTTGCTTTCATGCTTTCGTCATGCTATGCTGTGGCCATCACACGAGGATTGACTATTGAAGAACGCATCAACGTATTCTCACTAGGAGCCAGTGACAAAAGTATCCTACTCATGGTGTGGATCTTTATGTTGGCAGGTGCCTTTGCTCAGGGAGCCAAACAGATGGGAGCCATAGATTCTGTAGTGAACCTCACCCTCACCATTCTTCCCAGTGACCTCCTCCTGGCAGGCATTTTTTTGGCTTCATGTTTTATCTCGCTATCAGTAGGTACCAGCGTTGGTACCATTGCTGCTTTGGTACCTGTTGCAAGTGGATTGGCTGCAAAGACCGGCATCGATCTACCATTCATGACAGCTGTGGTAGTAGGTGGCTCGTTCTTTGGTGATAACCTGTCGTTTATAAGCGACACCACTATCGCTGCCACACAGACACAGAATTGCCTAATGAAGGACAAATTCCGCGTGAACATACAAATAATCCTACCAGCTGCCCTCATATCGTTAGTCATTTATATTCTGCAAGGTATGTCCCTTCAAGTGACACCTGACATAGGTCCTATAGTATGGTCTCAGGTAATCCCTTATCTGCTGGTACTCATCTTGGCCCTTTTTGGCATGAATGTCATGATGGTATTGCTCATCGGTTTGGCAGCTACAGGCATCGTGGGCATCCTCACTGGTACTCCATTCTTCACTTGGTTAGGTGCCATGGGCGAAGGTATCATGGGCATGAGCGAACTTATTATCGTGACATTATTGGCAGGTGGCATGTTAGAGATGATTCGATTCAATGGAGGAATAGCATTCATTATCAAAAAGATGACAAAACACATCAAAGGCAAACGAGGAGCCGAGATGAGCATTGGTGTTTTGGTAGGACTGGCCGATTTATGTACGGCTAACAATACCATAGCCATCATCACCACAGCACCGATAGCACGTCAGATTTCGCAACAATTCAACCTTGACAAGCGCAAGGTGGCAAGCATACTCGACACGTTCTCGTGCATGGTGCAGGGCATCATCCCATACGGCGCACAAATGCTCATCGCCTCTGGGTTAGCAGGCATTTCACCTGTCAGTATCATTGGATCGCTCTACTATCCATTCTTGATGGGAATATTAGTAATCTTGGCTATATTGCTGCGACTTCCAAAGAAATATTCCTAAAATAAACACATAATTATTTTGCGAAGTGGTAGAAAACCACTACCTTTGCACCCGCCTTTACGAGTTAAGGGCATCAATTCAATTATTAATTTAATAAAAGTATTAAAATTTTATGGCAACAAGAATTAGATTGCAAAGACATGGTCACAAGAACTATGCGTTCTACACCATCGTCATTGCCGATGCAAAAGCTCCACGTGATGGTAAGTTCATCGAAAGAATTGGTACTTATAACCCAAACACCAATCCTGCCACAGTAGAATTGAATTTTGAACGTGCACTGTATTGGGTTAATTCAGGTGCACAGCCAACCGACACCGCACGTAGCATCATGTCACACGAAGGAGTCTATTTGATGAAACACCTGCTTACTGGTGTAAAGAAGGGCGCTTTCGACGAGGCTGAGGCTCAGAAACGTTTCGAAGCATGGAAGAAAGACAAGCAGAATGGTCTGAAAGCTATTGCTGACAAGGTTGCTGCTGACAAAAAGGCTACAGATGCTGCTCGTTTGGCTGCAGAGAAGAAGATCAACGAAGAGAAAGCAAAGGCATTGGCTGAGAAGAAAGCCGCTGAGGAAGCTGCCAAGGCTGCAGAAGAGGCTGCTAAGGCTGCTGAGGAAGCTGCTGCTGAAGCTCCAGCCGAAGAAACAACCGAGGCTCCTGCTGAAACTCCATCTGCTGAATAAATTCTGGGTTCAAATAGAGATGATTACAGAAAATGCCTCTCCGATAATTCAAATCGGGGAGGTTTTTTTTGCCTAAGTACAGATGTATTTAACATACTAAACTGACCAGTTATTCCATCTCGTCACAAAAAATATGCAGCATATTTTGTTTTGCATTCAATTATTAGTAACTTTGTTCCAAACTTAATCATTCAAGCTATACATTTACATAACTTGTCAAATAATAATCAAAAAGGCAAAATGAAAAAACTCTTATATTTAGGGGCATTGGCTATCCTTACGGCCTGCACAAGTAATGGTTATACCATAAATGGTGAAATATCTGGCGTTAACGACGGTGATTCTATCTTCTTGATGGAGTTGAATGGCGGTCAAATAAACAAGTTGCAAGGCACTGTCATTAATGACGGAAAGTTCCAGCTGAAAGGTGTGCAAGACGAGCCTGCAATTCGCTATCTGGTGTATCATTTCCGTCAAAATGACGGACAGTCTTTAGAGTTCTTCCTGGAGAACGGAACTATCAACGTAAAAATGAACGATGAGACCCAATCTGTATGGGGTACGCCCAATAACGATGCCAATCAAGCTGTTATGAATGAGATGCAAGAGCTGCAGCAGAAGATGGATCCTATTTATGAAGCTTTAGCAAGTGACGAAATCACAGACGAACAGCGTGAAGCATATACCAAGCAGACAAAGGAGTTGGAAGACGAATATATGCAGATCATGACTCGTGGCATACGTAAGAATATCAACTTAGCAGCGGGCATTGACATGCTGAAAAAATTCTATTATTACATGGAAACCCCTCAGTTGGCTGAGATAGTAAACCTTATTCCTGAGCAATTTTCATCTGACGAGACCATTGTCAGAATAAAAGAGCAGATTAAGAAACTCACTGCTACAAGTGTTGGTCAGAAATTCACCGACTTCGAAATGAATGACCCGGCAGGAAATCCCATCAAACTGAGCGACTATGCAGGCAACGGTAAAGTGGTATTAGTGGACTTTTGGGCAAGCTGGTGCGGTCCCTGTCGCCAGGAGATGCCTAACGTAGTGAAGGTGTATGAACAATATAAGAACAAAGGCTTTGAGATTGTGGGCGTTTCACTCGACCAGACAGCTGATGCATGGAAGAAAGGCATTGCTGATTTGAACATGACCTGGCCTCAGATGTCTGACCTCAAATATTGGAAGTGCAAGGCAGCAACCATCTATGGTGTAGACGCTATCCCCCACACCGTACTTATCGACAAGGATGGTACCATCATCGAACGCAACCTACGTGGTGAGATGCTTTATGAGAGAATTGCAGAACTTTTAGACTAATTTTATCAATATGAAAAAAAGTTTATTCACAGTATTCGCATTGCTGGTTAGTACATTAACTTTCGCTCAGCAGGCATTGTTCGGAGGCGCTAGCATCGTGTCTCCAGAGATTCACCCAGATAATACGGTGACATTCCGCATTGCAGCTCCTAAGGCTGTAATAGTTCAAGTAACAGGCGACTTCCTGCCTACAATGAAGCAGACGATGAAGTTTGGCGACAACGTGATGGAGATAGAGGTTCCTGGTGTAGCCAACCTTACCGAGAAAGACGGTATTTGGGAATACACTACTCCCGAACCACTGGCACCAGAGTTTTATACCTATCATTTCCTGATTGACGGTCAGCGTGTGATTGACATGAATAACGTATATGTGAACCGCGACGTATCTACCCTGAGCAGCATCTTACTTATCGGCGGTGGTCGTTCAGACCTCTACAAAGTGAATGCCGTTCCTCATGGCACCGTAGCTAAGCGCTGGTATACCCAAGATGGCTTAACCCGTCGTCTGAGCGTATATACACCTGCCGGTTATGAAAACAGTAACAAGCGTTATCCTGTATTCTACCTGTTGCACGGTATGGGTGGCGACGAAGAGGCTTGGTTGACGCAGGGACGCACTGCCCAAATCCTTGACAACCTCATCGCTCAAGGCAAGGCAGAACCAATGATAGTGGTAATGACCAATGGTAACGTATCTCAGGAGGCAGCTCCAGGTGAGACATCTGCTGGCTTCGTTCCTCCTTCGATGAACCTGCCTAAGACAATGGAAGGTACATTTGAAAGTACGTTTATGGAAGTGGTGAAGTTCATCGATGCCAACTATCGTACCATCGCTAAGAAACAAGGCCGTGCAATTGCAGGTTTGTCAATGGGTGGTTTCCACTCTAAGTTCATTTCACTGAACAACCCTGACACCTTCGATTATGTAGGCCTGTTCTCAGCAGCATTAGGTGTAACCGACCCATCTATCTCCCCTATCTACCAGAATGAGGATGCTAAGCTGAAGACACAGTTTGCCAAGAAGCCTGCCCTTTACTGGATTGGCATTGGTAAGACAGACTTCCTGATCCAAGCCAACAATGCTTATCGCGAGAAGCTCGATGGTCTGGGCTACAAGTATCAGTACATGGAGACCGAAGGTGGTCACATCTGGCGCAACTGGCGCATTTATTTAACCGAGTTTACGCCTCTGCTATTTAAATAATATGAAAGCGATCTGTATGCCTCAGCCTTGGGCCTCACTGCTATGTGCAGGACTGCAAGATGTAATGAGCATGGCATGGAAGCCGAAAGAGAATCCAGGCAAAATAGCCATTGTTGCCACACAGATTCAGATACCTGAGGACTACCACCAGGCATTGCCTGAGTGTTGGTCATACCGTATCGACAACTATCTGTTGATGGGACAAATAGCCACTCTATCCTCGTTGCCTACAGGAGCTATTGTAGGCTATGTGGATGTCACAGGCTTTTCTGAGAAGGAAGAATCCGTTTGGAGTTTGCCTGATTGTGTCAACTGGAAGTTAGCCAATCCTCACACACTCAAGCAGCCCATACCTTGTGATACTATGGAGCAGTTTGTGTTTGAGACACCACTCATCGACGAGACTAATTTGCCTGAGACCATCAGCATACAGCAACCAACATTAGCCGATGGTGTACTCACATTGCCACTCAACCAGCAGAAATATGACAGCTTGGCTGACGGCGACAAGGAATTGGATGTTAACCTTTATTCCGACAACCGTGACTTCTTTACCGGTTATACTGGAAAGATTTGGAATCCACGCCCTGTAAAACAGCTTGTAGCTGTGAGCCCTGATGGTAAGGAACAATGTTATGAGGTAGTGAAGACCGACCTTATCCTCGACCGTGACGATGACGGTATGCCCCTCAAGATTGAGAAAGTGGGAGGTTGGGAATACCTCTACTACCTACTCTACACTATTGGCAATAAGATTTGATTAAACATTAAATTATTTCAAGATAATGAACGAGACATCACCCTTTATGATTTTCTCTGGTACCAACTCAAGGTACCTTGCCGAGCGCATCTGCGCCAGCTTGAATTGTCCGTTGGGCAACATGAACATTACTCATTTTGCCGACGGTGAGTTTGCAGTATCATACGAAGAGTCTATTCGCGGCGCCATCGTATTCCTGGTACAGTCAACTTTCCCCAACTCCGACAACCTCATGGAGTTGCTGCTTATGATTGATGCAGCAAAACGTGCGTCTGCCAAGTCTATCTGTGCAGTGGTTCCTTACTTTGGTTGGGCACGTCAGGACCGCAAGGACAAGCCACGTGTATCCATAGGTGCCAAGCTGGTGGCTGATTTGTTGTCAGTAGCCGGTATCGACCGCCTCATCACTATGGACTTACATGCTGATCAGATTCAGGGCTTCTTCGACGTTCCTGTAGATCATCTGTATGCATCCAGCGTATTTATCCCATACATCAAATCGCTCAACTTGGGTGATAACCTTGTCATGGCTTCTCCTGATGTAGGTGGTTCAAAGCGTGCGGGAGCCTATGCCAAGTATTTTGACGTGCCTTTGGTGCTCTGCAACAAGACACGTGAGAAAGCCAACGTGGTGGCTTCTATGCAGGTAATCGGCGATGTAAAGGACAAGGATGTTATTCTGATTGACGACATTGTGGATACAGCCGGTACCATCACCAAGGCAGCCAACCTAATGATGGAGAACGGTGCTCGTTCAGTACGTGCCATCGCCAGCCATTGCGTGATGTCTGACCCTGCTTCATTCCGTGTACAGGAGTCACAGTTGGAAGAAATGGTCTTTACCGACAGCATTCCTTACAGCAAGAAGTGCGACAAGGTGAAGCAGCTGAGCATAGCCGACATCTTTGCAGAAACCATACATCGCGTGGTATGCAACGAGTCCATCAGCTCCCAGTACATCATCTAAGCTGTAAGCATTCATTAAAGATTTTAGGGGCACCATTAAGGTGCCCCTATTTTTTGTTTGGAAGCATCAAAAACTGCCATCTCTGAACGGAGGCATTTCTAAGGGGCGTCGCAGTATCTGCTACGGGTCATCGCAAAGCCTCGCATGAGTCATCGCAGTATCTCCTATGGGGGTATAACAGATACTGCGTCGGGTGATAGCAGATATTGCAGCCAGTGGTGGTAAGCTTTGCGTTACGTGACAGCAAGCTTTAGGGACACCCATAGCAGACTTTAGCAGCCCCCATAGTCGGCTCTCAAAGTACAATCTTGAAACGGGTGTATCCGTCAGGATAAGTGCGAAGGGAAAAAGTACAACCATGTTTGATGAGCACTTCACGAATAAACATCAGGCCTATACCTTGTCCGTTAGGTTTAGTTGAAAAGAATGGAGAGAATAGCTTTTTCTCATCTTCAGGGTTAATGCCTTTACCATTATCAGCTATCTCAATAGAGTTTGTTTGTGTAGTGATAGTTATCTCCCCATCAGAGCCAATGCTTTCTGCAGCATTCTTGACAATGTTTACCAGTAATTGTTCAAATAATGTAGGATCAATATTGACCATAGCATGACCTTCACAAAGGTTCATGCTGATGTTTATATTCCGATTGACACAGACACTCTCCATAAAGGATCTACAACTGCCAACCAACTGGTTAAGGTCAACCGACTGCAATTGGGGTTCTGGGATCTTCACCACATCGGCAAAACGGGTAATGAAACGGCTCATGCCCAAACAACGGTCACTACCTACTGCAATGACCTCACGCAAATCCTCAGTCTCTGGCATCGCTGACAACACATCGTTTACCGTATCGAGAGTAGATGTTACACCAGCTACTGTGTTGTTAACCTCATGCGCTATCATGCGTATCACTTTCTCATACGCTTTCTTCTCTGCCTTCATCACTTCCTCTGTCAGACTCTCTATCAGTATGAATGGACGAGTAAAACCTCTGTCCATGAAACTGAGGTGACTGCAACGGTAAATCATGGAATCACTCAGACGAACTGTTTCAGCCTTATCTAATGGAATGTTGACTATCTCTTTAGCCAAAGGAGAACTTAGTTGCCTCAAGGGCCGATGCAAGGCATGCTCTACATTATCGATTTCAAGGAAACGGATAGCAGCGTTATTCATCATTGTGATACGCTCATCGAAATCCAACATCACTACCCCCATCGGTGATGCACTGATAAGTAAGTCTAAGAAACGGTTCTGCTCCTGAATTCGCAGTTTCTCGTCTTTCAACTGGTCCATCATCTTGTTGAACACCTGTACTATGCGGTCACTCTCCTGTTGTCCCACAGGCTTAAGGCGACTGCTGAAATCCTGTTCGTTCAGCAAGTCCATACCATTGCCTATAACATCCAAAGGCCTTAACACCTTATAGTAAAAATACACAAGGAACAACAAGACCAACACGACTAAGCCCTCCCCTATATAGAACAGAATGTCCTGACGCTGAGAGGCAGAGTAGAACAACAAGGCAAGCAGTGCCAGTTGTAAAGCAGCTAATATGTAAAATAAGTGTTTGAGTTTCACACTAAATTATGCTTCTCCATCCTTCTATAAAGAGCCTGACGACTCAACCCTAAGGCTGAAGCCATCTGTGACACATTTCCATGATATTTCTCGTACGCTTTCTTAATGGCAATTAATTCCACTTCATCCAATGTCAAGCCATCGGCATTAGCATTTTGTAAAGTAGAAAGCCCTTGATATTGCTGTTGGAAGTCACATACACGCAAAGGATTATTTGAACTCACTAAAATCGTCCGCTCTACTAAGTTCTTCAACTCACGTATATTGCCAGGGTATGGCAGAGATGCCAAATAGTCATTGGCTTCCTCCGAAATAGCAACCATAGGCAAGCCATTTGCCTCGCATTGCTTTTTGGCAAAGTGAGCTGCTAAAAGCGGAATGTCTTCCTTGCGTTCACGCAAAGCAGGCAGATGAATCGTTATAAGGTTGATGCGATAGAACAAGTCCTCACGAAAGGTCTTGTCCTGCACCATCTGCTGCAAGTTAGCATTAGTAGCACTCACCACCCTAACATCCACCTTCTTCGGCTTGCTGTCTCCCAACGGCTCAAAGGTCTGTTCCTGCAAAACTCGCAACAACTTTACTTGACAACTCAGGTCGAGTTCACCAATCTCATCAAGGAAGATGGTACCCTTATCTGCCAACTCAAAGCGTCCCTTTCTGTCAGCCACGGCATCGGTAAAAGCTCCTTTCTTATGTCCAAACATCTCGCTTTCAAAGAGACTCTGTGAAATACCACCCAAGTTCACCTTTACGAAAGGCTTGTCGGCTCTCCTACTGTTACGATGAATAGCCTCAGCAATCAGTTCCTTGCCGGTCCCGCTCTCACCGGTGATTAACACTGAAGCATTGGTATTGGCAATGCGTTCAGCCACTTTCAATACATCATTCAAGGCACGGCTCTCGCCTATGATAAAACTGCGATCAAAAGTCTTGCCCTCTGACTGCTGTTCACCAACTACGCCAGTATGAAAGTCTTCATTCTTATCAGTCAGTTGTAAGGCAGTTTCTATGCGTTGCATTAATGCTATATTGTTCCAAGGTTTGGTAACGAAATCGAAAGCACCAGCCTTCATGCCCTCAACGGCAAGACTGATGCTACCCCATGCTGTCATCAGAATCACAGGAACCTCTGGAAGGAACAACTTCACTTGCTTGAGCAAAGTTAGGCCTTCCTCTCCTGTTGTTGAAAGAGAAAAGTTCATGTCCATTAAAATGAGACGCACTTCCTCATTACGGACAATCGTCATCGCCTCTTTGGGTCCTGAGACTGCCTGCACCTCATAGCCTGCCCGTTTCAGCATAAAGCCTAATGAGGTACGTATTGCACTATCGTCATCAACAATCAATATCATAGTATTGCAAAATTAACGCATTCAAATGAAACAGCCAAATTATCCTTTGATGATTGCTTCAAAGTCGGCATCTATATTAGTGCCCTTCTCAAAGTCCCAAAGAGTGAGGCTACGCAAGCGGTAGTAGTAATACCAATAATAAAACAATTCGTTGACGTGTTTCTGCCTTGCCTCATCCTTGCGCACTTGTGCATCGTTTAAGTCGAGAGTAGATATTTTACCTATCATGAAAGTCTCCACATTCGTGACATAACGCTTTTGTGCTATCTGGTCGCTTTCGTCAGCTATGTTCAGTTGTGCCAGCTGATTATTATATTGCTGTACCAATACAAACAGGTTCTGGTTAAACTCCTGCGTTTCTTGCCTTAGTTTGCTTTCCGTTACTTCACGATTACTCTTAGCAACACGCACCTGCCCTTTGCGTCTGCCCCAATCCAGTATTGGAATCTTCACTCCCACTTCCACAATCTGGTTCGACTTCAACCCATCGTAGGCAGAGCGCAAAGTATGGTTTGTACCCGTCAAGCCCACTTGGGCATAAAGTGAAATTTGTCGAAGATTGCCTCTGGCTTTTGCCACCTCATAATCTGCTTCCAATTGCCTACGCTGGATATTCTGAGCGAACGAGTTGTTTTGAAGAGCCTTCTGCAACACATCATCATAATATACCTCCACAGAAGGGGCCGTTTCAGGCAAAACGGGTTCTAACTCTACATCTTCAGCAATAGCTAAGAAAGAACGCAGCTTAAACATACAACTCTTGAGGGTTGTCTCGTTCTCAGTGAGCGACGACTGAGCATCCAGCACATTGAGGCGCAGTTGCAACAGGTCGTTCTCGCTTATCTGTCCCATTTCCCGTTTCACCTTCGCCACCTCATATAGTTTCTCTGCATTGTCAAGGTTCTGCTGAGCAATTGCCACCCTCTCTTTCGCTAAAAGCAGATTGAAAAAATGGTTGATGGTAGCTATGGTCACATCTTCAGTGGCACTGAGGAAAGCTGCCTTTGCTTCACGATAGCGCACAGGCTCAATACGTCTGTCCCACTTGATGCGGTTCACTCCAAAGATAGGCTGGTTCAGTGTCAAGGCTATTGGCACCGTCATGAAGCTATGGTCCTTGCTACCTGTAAACTGCTTCAGGTAATCCAATGAGGTGTTCAGTGAGAGCGTACCACCCGTTAGCCAGATATTCTGGTCGATGCTCAGTTCCCCACTCATCCGCATATAGTTGCCTCGCAAGTAGCTGTATTCACCGGCATCATTCTGATAAGCCGTATAGCTTTTGTTATAGGATGGTAAAGTGGCCCTAAAGTTTACCTCAGGCAATAGTTCTGCCTTGTAGGTGCGATACTCCCAGTAAGCCGTCTTCAACTCATTGAGAGCTACAGCAGCATCCACACTCTGCACCCTAGCCAGGCGGATGGCCTCATCGAGAGATATCTCTCTTACTGAGGTCTCCACCTGAGCATGCAAC
>OMSH01000188.1 GCA_900313715.1 uncultured Prevotellaceae bacterium | reverse complement strand
GTTCGCAAAAGCAGTTGACATAGCGCCTGTGCCAGACACAGCGAAAATGGTCCACAGTACCGCACACATGAGCAGTGCCGTAGCAGCTTTGTTAATCTTCAACGGATACTCTAATGCTATGCAGAGGTAGCCAAAGACAAACACACAAATAATCAGATAAAATGCAAATGACATATTTTATTACTTTTTTATTGTCTGGTTGCAAAGATAGTGCAATTATCAAATACTTGCAAGCAAAATCGTCAAAATCGGTCACTTGATTTGACGCCACATCTTGCTCATATTCTCCAACGTCTTGCCTTTGGTTTCGGGGACAAGACGCCACACGAAAATGGCTGCTATCACGCAGATGATACCATAAAGGCCATAAGTGAACCAGTGGCCAAAGTTGGCATCGTCACCCAATTTCATATTAAACATCGGAACAAATGATGAGCTGACTATCCAGTTGAATATCCACTGAAATGCAACAGCAATAGCCACCGCCTTGCCACGTATAGTATTAGGGAATATCTCTGCTATAAGTACCCAACAGATAGGTCCCCATGACATCATGAAAGAAGCACTGTAAAGCATGATACTCAACATAGTAACAATTTCCAAACCAGTCTTGCCAAACGTGAGTGCCACACCAAATGCCCCAATCGCCATTCCAATAGATCCGCTAATAAGCAAAGGTTTACGACCCCACTTTTCAACTGTGAATACAGCAACAAGTGTAAACAGAATATTCACTACACCCATGATGACGGTCTGTACCATTGGGCTTTCCATACCCATGTCGCCAAAGATACGAGGTGCATAATACAGCACGGCATTAATACCTACAGTCTGTTGGAAAACACTGAGCATGATTCCTATGAAGATACACAAGAAACCATAAGAGAACAGCCTTTCTGTCTTTACTGTAATCGTATCCTTGATATCACGTAAGATCTCTTGTGCCGCAGAAATGCCATTAATACGTTCCAGGATGTGTTGTGCCTTAGCATCCTCACCTATCATTACCAAATAACGAGGTGTCTCTGGCACAAAACAGATGAGCAAGGCAAATAATCCTGCAGGTAGTGCTTCACTACCAAACATATATCGCCAACCAGTTTCAATGGTCCAAGGATCGCTGCCTGGTGCTACAGCATTGATTCCCTCGCCTATCGACTCAATAACAGGATTAGTATGTTGTCCTAAAATCATGAAATTAACAAAATAGACTACAAGCTGACCAAAGATGATAGCAAATTGGTTCCAAGACACCAACATACCTCGAATGCCAGATGGCGCTACTTCACCAATATACATAGGGCAAATGGCAGAAGCCAGTCCCACGCCAATACCACCAATGACACGGTAGATATTGAACACCACCAACAGACTCATCGAAGCTTCACCAGGTGCAAAAAACAGGAATTCGGGATTCATGGAGCCCAATGCCGATGCGAAGAATAACAAACCAGCCACGAACAACGAGCGCTTACGCCCTAATGAAGAAGCCATCCAACCCGACAAAGCACTACCAATCACACAGCCTATCAAAGCACTTGCACAGGTAAATCCATGCCAACTGTCAGTGTACACGAAATCTCCCGCTCCCAGGAAGAAGGCTTGCAAGCCTTTTTCTGCACCAGATATCACTGCAGTATCATAACCAAATGGCAAACCTCCCAAAACCGCTACCAAAACGATGGAGAACAAATAGACTTTACTCCCTTGTTGCTGATTCATAACAATGTTTTTTTTATTAATATTGCAAAGATATAAGAAAAACGAGGAAAAAGCATTATCTTAGCGGTTAAAAATAAAAGTCGGTCATGAAAACCTTGCTTAAAATAACAGGTGGAATATTGGCTACTATCATCTTATTAATGATAATTGCCTTCATCGCTATCAATACAGACTATGTGCAGAACAAAGCCTTGCACTATGCCACCGAGAAACTGAGCGAGCGACTAAAAACGGAGGTCAAAGCCGAACGCATCAGCATCAATTTCTTAAAATTTACGCTCGACCTACATGGTATCAGTGCTGTGTTACATGGGAAAAAGACCGACAATTTCCTATCTGTCAAGTCCATGCGCCTCAGAGGCTACTCAGTGGAGCTTAACGAGTTAAAGTTTGTCACCGACAATTACAAGCCTCGCAAAAACGAAGGCAGACCCAAACGAGGATGGTTTGATGCTGGACATTTAGACATTACGGCCAATTTAAAATTACACATCAACCACTGGCAAAAAGACTCCATCAATGCCTCCATCTTTGAAGGAACAGCCATAGATACCCTTTCAGGCTTCCATATCAACGATTTACACATGCAGGTGACCAGCGACTTCAAGAATTTGTATGTGCAGAATGCCTTCATCCGACAGGGAAACACAGAAATCCATATTCCAGAGGTGGAGATGCAACTACCCAGCAAAAAGAAAGGTATCGGTTTGTCGTACCACACAACTAAGCCACTTACGGCACGGGTAATCCTGCAAGATATTTCACGTCTGTTCACCCCTGCTCTGGCACAATTTACTTTACCCTTAGGACTGAGTGTGAACGTGAGCGGTACCGACAACACGATGGTATTCGATGACATACAAATAAAAACGGAGGATGAGAAGTTTCAGCTGGCTGCCTCTGGAGGTATAGAGCACTTAAAAAACAAATATTTGTTGAACATCAGCTTCCACGTAGATAAGATGACAGCCAAACAAGGCAGTGCAGCACAGATTATCCAGCAGTTTCCCGTCAAGAAATACATGATGAAACAGTTGGGCAACTTAGGTAACATCAGTTATAAGGGTGACTTCAGCGTCCTGCGCAAACGGGAGGTGTTTTCTGGCCTCATCGGTACGGCCGTGGGAGACATCTCCTTGCAGAGCCTCATCATTAATGACAGCACAAAATACATCTCCGGCAAAGTAGGAACCAACAACCTGGAATTGGGTAAAGCTTTAGGCATGGACGACATCGGAAAGATTATGGCTGATGCCACCTTCGAGTTTGACATATCCAAAGAGCGTACTGCCAAGATGCGCCAACAATTAGGTGGCAAGCTGCCTATGGGGACACTAAAAGCGAAAGTCGATGAGGCCAAATATAAAGTATTAAAGGTTAAGAATGCCACTCTTGAGATGAGCAGCAATGGTGCCGTAGCAGAAGGCTTATTAGTCATTTCCAGCAGGATTCTCGATAGCAAGTTCTCATGTACCTTTACCGACACAAACGAAATGCACAAGATGAAAGTCAAGCCCACCGTGAAAGTCAAACTCTTTTCAAAGAAGAAAAAGGAAAAAGACTGACATTAATACCGGTAAAGCTGTTTCCCCAAGCTATCCACCTCTGTTACGGTAAGCTGAATATTTTCACCAAACAATTGGCGAAGGGCAATTTGCAGACGTTCTACATCGGCGCTCTTTCGACTACGGACAAAGGTATCGGCAGCCTTTGTGCCTTTCGTCAACGTAACATTCACCATATCTATAATAAGACGATTGCCTTGCTTGCTAACCTTCCACTGAATCGCCCCCCTGCTTTGAATAAAAAAGATGAACATATCAATTACTGAAAAGAGATCTTCGTCATTGATATCACCTTTGTAAAAAAGTATGCTCCCATCCACCAGCTTCACATACCGGCTCCCATCCGATGCATTTGTGTAGAAATCATAATGCATGCCTTTGCGTCCAGCGCCTTCAAAATCGATGGTAAAGGGCCGGTAACTGTCACGTGGCTCCACCTCCACCCTTACAAACCTTATGCCCATAGCTTGCAATAGATTACTCACCACGCGTTTGCCATTATCCTCCGCCATCTGATAGCAGTTCTCCAACTCACAGTTGCGTTTCAGCAAAGCATTAGCACGATGAGACAAAGATACATAATCCTCATTACCCCATTCGCCTTCCTCAATGGGTGTCTGATGAGCCGTTTCGTCAAGATACCATCCCCCCTGGTTGAGAATCTCAACAGCCGGCAACTTCACAAACGCCGTATCACCACGCATCATCAGCCAGTCTTCAGAACATTTGGTAAGGTCAAAGCCCACGTCGATACGCCCTGGATAGACCGAGTGAATCTGATGTAGATTAGACCCCCAAAAAAGACCTGGCACTTCTTTATATTGACTTACAATTACCTCTTTATACATAGAAAGGACGGTCATCTTCTCCGTCTTAGCCAATTCTGATAGCATCACATGTCCTATTTCCGTGCGGTTGTCGAACACGTTATGATACACACGCGTAACGGTTTCTTTAGAAAAGTACATTAACAAGACCAGCACCATCACGATGACCACGATAATAATATTTCTATTTTTTTTCTGATCCATAGGACATCTCAAGGTCTTGTCAGGTTAAACAATTCACGATTTTCATACTGCCGGCGGTTCTCAAACACAGCCTCATAACCCATCCTACTAACAATATTGCCGATAATCATTTCAGCCTGTTCCTGGGCAGGTACTACCAAATTATACTTTCCCAAATCATTGCGGATGGCATCGGTACCCTTACGGGCTATCTGTGCCAGCTCATCATTGGTAAAATCAAAACGCAACGGAGCTACGGATGTCACAATCTCATCGTTGAGAATGCGGGTACTCTCAATCTCTATCACAGGGTCTGGCAAAGTAATATACACAGTTTTGCCACTGATACGTAAATTCTTAAGCTGTGACAAATCAACACCAGCTTTGATATTTGCCTCAACCGGAATGATGGCAGTACGTTGGCCAAACAAATCCAATGCCGGTGAAGAACGCTCTATCACGGTAGTCTGTGCCACACACTGCACTGTGTATAACATGGGAGTAGTATTGATGGAGCGAAGTAGTTCCTCCTCGCTCACTTGCTTTCCTCCACAAGAAGATAGAAATACTACCAAAATGGCTAATGACATTCTCATAACAAAAAAAAGCAGTTTATGGTTTATCGCCAAAATCATTAATAAACCCTTCCGTAATCCATTTCGCCAATGCCTGACGATTAGAGCTAAGCACAAACCGTTTCTGGTCATGACTATTTTGTATATTACCCAGTTCCACAAACACAGACACAGGATGTGTATGTGTCAGCACATACAACCCTCTTGTCGATACGGTGCCTTCAAAACCGCGATTAGGTTGGTGTTTGTCGTACTTTGTCTGGAAAGTCTTTCGCAACTGGGAAGCCAACCGCTGTCCTTTTGACCATCCTTCCCTGTGGTAAAAAAACACATCCGTTTGTTCTCCCACGCTTCGACTATCCACATGCAAAAAGATAGCACGGCAATATGTGTATTCATCCTTTTCCTTTTTATATAGGTTGTTAATGGCATCACACCGTTGTTGCAACCTTGCCACCTGATTCAATGGTATGGTCTTTCCCATACATGTCTCCCGCTTGCCATTACTCAGATACTGGTCATCGCGAATTCCATCTCTGGCATCTTGTATAATGATATGTACTTCGGCACCCTCTTGCATCAGGCAACGAGCAAGACGTAACGCTACATCATATGCATATTCATCTTCATGCAATTCAGTCTTACCCACCTTGCCAATAGCGCCAGGATCAGGTCCCCCATGACCGCTCACCACATAAATACAAGCCCCTTTCAACTTACCGCCTTCAACCTTGCCCTTCGCCAATGACTTGCCAAAAAGTGGCTCATTGAACTCGTAACCGATTTCATGCTTTCGCTCTTGACCTTTGGTATCCTTGGGCTGCTGAGCAGGTTTACCAGCCTCAGACTGCTTAGGTTCATTGCTGGCTTTAGCTGGGGCATTCTGTGCTTTTGAACGATGCTGAGCGGTAGGTTTAATAGGAGGAAGTGCATAACTAACATCCAAAAGCAGGGTAGTCTTTCCTTTCAGCTTCTGTTTGTTCAGTTCGATAAATTCTTTATAATATACTTGTCCACTACGTCCATGTCGTTGCAAAAAAGTGGTGACACCCTCCCCCCTCTTCGGCTTAGCATATTGAGTTTGAGCCATAAGTGTCAGAGAAAACATCATCAACAGCAGTAGTATGTAGTGTCGTTTTAATATAGAAGCAGAATAAACTTTTATCATAATCTCCGGCAAAATTATAAATAATCACCTAATTTCCGTCCACAAAATAAAGTTTTTTAGTAATTTTGCTATCTAAATAACAACAACTGCATGAAAAAGCCATTATCCAAATTCCAAATGACCAGCATCGTGTTGCTGTGGGCACTCATCTGTTTCATCATCTTTACACAGGCTGAACGTATAGATGGCATGACACTTACTTCTCTTTTTATTGGCACAGCATTGGTATTTATCCCTGTCGTAAAAAGTTTAAGAAAATAACATTTTTATTCGTTTTTAATTCAAAAACAAACAAAATATTAAATTATTCAGCAAAAAAGTTGAAATTTTGTTTGCAGTTTCCAATATTATCTTTACATTTGCAGCCGTATTCAGAATACAGCGATACAAACTTAACGTAAACAATAAACAACTAAATTATATTTAAACATGAAAGTAGCAAAGGTATTAGAGGACCTGAATCGCCGTTTCCCTAACGAGCCAGAGTATATTCAGGCAGTATCTGAGGTATTGAACAGTATCGAAGAAGAGTACAACAAGCATCCTGAGTTTGAGGCATCCAACCTGATTGAGCGTCTCTGCATTCCTGACAGAATTAACTCATTCCGCGTAACATGGGTAGATGACCAGGGCAAGGTGCAAACCAACATGGGTTACCGTATCCAGCACAACAATGCCATTGGTCCGTACAAGGGTGGTATCCGTTTCCACGCCAGCGTAAACCAGTCAATTCTGAAGTTCTTGGCTTTTGAGCAGACTTTCAAGAACTCTCTGACAACTCTGCCTATGGGTGGCGCTAAGGGTGGTTCTGACTTTTCACCACGTGGCAAGAGTGCAGCTGAGGTGATGCGTTTCTGCCAGGCTTTCATGCTGGAACTGCATCGTCATGTAGGTCCCGAATTGGACGTTCCAGCTGGTGATATCGGCGTTGGTGGCCGTGAGGTAGGTTACATGTTTGGCATGTACAAGAAACTGACTCGCGATTTCAGCGGTACATTTACTGGCAAGGGCCTAGAGTTTGGTGGTTCACTGGTTCGTCCCGAAGCTACTGGTTATGGTAACATATATTTCTTGGTAGAAATGCTGAAGACCCGTGGCTTGTCACTGGAAGGCAAGAAAGTACTGGTTTCTGGTTCTGGTAACGTGGCACAGTACACCGCAGAGAAGATTCTACAGTTAGGTGGCAAGGTAATGACCATGAGTGACTCTGATGGCTACATATATGATCCAGATGGCATTGACCGCGAGAAACTGGACTACATCATGGAGCTGAAGAACTTGTATCGTGGACGTATCCGTGAGTATGCAGAGCAGTATCCAGGTGTTAAATATGTGGCAGGTGCTCGTCCTTGGGGTGAGAAAGCCGACATTGCTACTCCTTGTGCAACTCAGAATGAAATCAACGGCGACGATGCTCGCAAGTTGATTGCCAATGGTGTAATTGCCGTTTCTGAGGGTGCAAACATGCCTTCTACTCCTGAAGCTGTTAAGGTATTCCAGGATGCAAAGATTCTTTATACTCCTGGTAAGGCTTCTAATGCCGGCGGTGTATCCGTATCTGGTTTGGAAATGACCCAAAATGCCCAGCACTTGGCATGGAGCGCCGAGGAAGTAGATGCTAAACTGCACTGGATCATGGAGTCTATCCATGCTGCATGTGTGAAGTATGGTACAGAGCCTGATGGTTATATCAACTACGTGAAGGGTGCTAATATTGCAGGCTTCATGAAGGTAGCTAAGGCCATGATGGCACAAGGTATTGTATAAGACAGACTGGTCAATAACAAAAGAAGGCAGCTCAATGTGGGCTGCCTTCTTTTATGTAAATAAATGGAAATAACGGGGGAGTAGTTTAAGTATAAACTTCCAAAAGAGTAGCTTTTGGGGAAGGGAGCAGTTTGACATCCCTCGTAGCTGCTGGTAAAAGCAATGTCTCACCTGCACAGATGGTTTCTTGGGCAGCATCTATTTCAACCCGGCATGAACCTTCAGTACAAATCAAGATGACAAAAGAGTCCAAGTCACTATAGTCGCATGTCACATCCTCGGTAAGATGATAGACAGATGTAGTGAACTTAGGGGAAGACACCACTTCCACGGGTTCATTATCTACGAGTTGATAATCTATCTTTGCTTCCCCAGCTATATCATCAAAATCAATGGCATCAGTAGCCTCTGCCACATGCAGTTGTCGTAAGTTACCATCCTTATCCCTACGGTTATAATCAAAAATACGGTAAGTAATGTCGGAAGTTTCCTGCACCTCTGCCACCATAGTGCCCTTTCCGAGACTGTGTACCCTGCCAGCAGGTATGTAATACACATCACCTGGTTTTACGCAATAGGAGTATAAGGCATCGACAAATGAACCATCAGCCACCATCTCACGATATTGTTTGGGACTGATCTTACGTGAAAATCCCGCTATCAGATGAGCATTCTCGTCAGCCCCCAACACATACCACATCTCAGTCTTACCCAAACAACGATGGCGTTGCATAGCCAATCCATCATCAGGATGCACCTGAACAGAAAGATCATCGTGTGCATCGATAAACTTCACCAATAGAGGAAACTTGTCACCAAAACGATTATAATTATCCGTACCTACCAGTTCATCCTTCATCCACCGAACCAAATTGGGCAAAGTATAACCACTATATGCACCATTGGCCACCACTGACTCAAAGCCTTCAACAGCGGATATCTCCCAACTCTCTCCCACAGCCGGTTGTCCATTGGTAATTTGTTTCAATTGATTTATTCTGTCTCCCCCCCAAATGGTTTGTTTGAGTATGGGATGGAATTTTATAGGATATATTATCATTCCTTATTTGATTTTTGGTTTCAAGCCGCGAAGTTAAGAAAAAAAAAACAAACAATATTTGTTAGAATAAAAGAAAATGGCTTTATTTGCATAATAATTAAATTAGCCGTACTATGATGAGCACAGTTTTTGATGAAAGCAACAAATCGGGCTTGAAACAAGAGGATTTCAAGGCCACGGTACAGGGAAAAGAAACCGACCTGTACATACTCAAAAATCCCTTAGGTATGGAGGTGGCTGTTACTAACTACGGTTGTGCAGTTCTCTCCATTATGGTACCCGACAAACAAGGCGAATACGCCAATGTGGTGCAAAGCCACGATTCCATACAGCATGTCATTAACAGTCCAGAGCCATTCTTAGGAACAACCATCGGCCGTTACGGCAACCGCATCTCCAAAGGACATTTCATTTTAGGGCTTGAAGATTATCAACTTCACCTCACTCAAGGAGCCTATACTTTACATGGCGGACCTGCAGGATTTCATACTCGTGTATGGGATGTGGTAGATGCCAATGAATCGAAAATCATTTTCAGATATGTGTCACTAGACGGAGAAGAAGGTTTCCCCGGTACGCTAACAATAGACATGATGTACGAAGTGGCCGATAGCCATAACGGACTATACATTACGTATAAAGCCACTACAGACAAAGATACGGTGATTAACCTGACCAACCATGGCTTCTTCAATCTACGAGGCATTGGCAACCCGACTTCCTCGATTCTTGACCATATCGTTACCATCAATGCCGACTACTACTTGCCTATAGACAAGGATTCCATCCCCACAGGTGAGATTCTGAAGGTAGAAGGTACTCCGATGGATTTCCGTACACCTCACACTGTGGGAGAACGCATCAACGATCCATTCGAGCAACTGAAAAATGGTACAGGTTATGACCATTGCTATGTACTGAACAAGAATGAAATAGAAGAGTTTGCAGAGGCTGCTACCTGTACTGACCCTGTAAGTGGAAGACGTATGACAGTATTTACGACCGAGCCTGGAGTGCAGCTTTATACAGGTAATTGGTTAAACGGATTTGAAGGTGCACATGGAACCACCTTCCCTGCACGGAGCGCTATTTGTTTCGAGGCACAACATTTCCCTGATTCTCCTAACAGGCCATACTTCCCATCTACCAGACTGAAGCCTAAAGAGACTTATCATCAGACTACAGCATACGTTTTTGATGTTGTGGACTAAGAAAGGATATAATCAACAATATTAATAACTTAAAAAATTAAAAAAAACTATGTCACAAGAACAAAAGAAAAGTGGTAGCATGGTAGCTATTATTACCATGTTCTTCCTCTTCGCTATGATTGCTTTCGTAACCAACATGGCTGCGCC
>OMSH01000172.1 GCA_900313715.1 uncultured Prevotellaceae bacterium | reverse complement strand
GCGCCGCTACAACCTGCTGCCCTTGCTGCGGTCAAGCCCTGGGGGATTCACAAGGAGCTGGCCGTATAGGACTTGCCCATGTGCTTTTTACTTAAAGCGAGTGCAAAGGTACAACTTTTTTTCTTATCTGCAAGGTATATGATGTTTTTTTTCGTAACTTTGCAACGATTATGCAACATAATTATATATGATAGAAGATAGAAGAAATTTGAATAGGGTTTCTATGGCAGCAGGCACGATCATGGGAGCATTCTGGATTTTCAAATTCATTTTCCTTCCACTGGGCATGTCGATGCCTGTATTCATGCTGGTATTCGGTGTGCTTACCATTTGTGTGCCATTCATAGGCTATCGCCTTGCCTGCCACTATCGTGACAATTACTCAAGCAACAATGGTGGCATCGGTTTTATCCACGCTTTCTCTTTCTGCCTGTTTATGTATATGTATGCATCACTGCTGGCATCTGTAGGACATTTGATTTATTTCTATTTTATCGACAATGGTTTTATCTTGGAGAAACTGCAAGATATGTTTGATACGGTAAAAGAAAACCCACTGCCAAGCATGGATAGCTACCTGCAGCAATATCAGTTGGCTATTGACACTTACGCCATTATGAATCCGGTAGAGATCACCCTGCAATTAGTGAGCCAAAACATGTTCTACGGTTTGTTGATGGCTTTACCAACAGCCATGATTGTTAAAAAGAGAATCAATATCGGAAACAAATGACATGGACATAAGTATTGTAATACCATTATACAACGAGAAAGAATCACTGACCGAACTACACTCATGGATCAAGCGAGTGACGGAAGAAAAGCGACTCAACTACGAAGTTATTTTTGTGGATGACGGGTCTAACGACGGCTCTTGGCAAGTGATAGAAGAGTTGCAAAGTGAATATCCTGAAGTGAAAGGTATCAAGTTCCGCCGCAATTATGGCAAGTCACCGGCATTGTTCTGCGGATTCAAGGCAGCTCAAGGTGATGTGGTGATTACTATGGATGCAGACCTGCAAGACTCTCCCGATGAAATACCTGCCCTGTACCACATGATTAAAGATGAGGGGTATGATTTGGTGAGCGGATGGAAGAAAAAACGCTACGATCCGCTATCGAAGACACTGCCTACCAAACTGTTCAATGCTACGGCAAGGAATGCCAGTGGCATACACAACTTGCACGACTTCAACTGCGGACTGAAAGCATATAAAAAAGAGGTCGTCAAAAACATCGAAGTGTATGGAGAAATGCATCGCTATATTCCTTGGTTGGCTAAGAATGCTGGTTTTACCAAGATTGGCGAGAAGGTGGTAAAGCACCAGGCACGCAAGTACGGAAAGACCAAGTTTGGCTTGAATCGCTTTATCAACGGTTATCTCGACCTGCTCACGTTGTGGTTCCTTTCTACTTTTGGCGTGAAGCCCATGCACCTGTTTGGTACATTGGGTTCGCTGATGTTCTTGATCGGTTTGATATCTGTAATGATTGTTGGTGGCAACAAACTTTATTATATATTGAATGGTTTGCCTCATAGACTGGTCACCGACTCTCCCTATTTCTATTTGGCACTTACATCGATGATTATAGGTACCCAGTTATTCGTGGCAGGGTTCCTCGGCGAACTGATATCTCGAAACAGTGAAGAGAGAAACAAGTATCAGATTGAAAAGTCATTGAACATTAAAGATTGAGCATGAGGAAGATTATTCCATTTATATTGTTGATTATAGGAAGCTGTATTGCAGCCGGCATCACATCCTGCGCCGAAGAGGACGACTGCTCAGGCAACGCCCGTCGCATGCTGACAGCCAATATTCTGACGGTCATCTCTACCGACTCGGCTCAGTGGGAAACGCCCTATACATTGGAGGTACTGAATGTCTATGCTTATGGCACCGACTCTATCATTGTCAACGATGACCAGAATGTAAAAAGCCTTTCACTTCCATTACGTTTTAACGTAGAAGAAACTACAATGGTATTCAGCTACAAGCCTCATGCTGAAGACATATTGCCACAGCACTATGACAAAGACACTATAGTGTTCCGCCATCACAACACCCCTTACTTCTTGACATTAGACTGCAACTTTGTGGTAAAGCAGGAACTTACTGACCTACATTATACCACGCATGTGCTTGACTCTATAGTTATTGTTAATCCAACAGCATCCAACGATGGGACAGAAAATATCAAGATATATTATTAGTATTGTGCTGCTGTTGGCTTTCGTGGCACCTTTACCTGCACAAAACGCAGGTAATAACAGAGACAGGCAGTCGTCACAGCAACAACAGAAGAAAAGGGAGAAGAAACTGCCCGAGGTGACCTATCCTCTTATGAATGGTATCGATGTGGGTGTAGATATTCTATCGCCCGTGCTCAAGGTCTTTGGCTCAGAATTCATGTCAGCAGAGGCGATGGTGGATGTCAATCTCTACAACCGTTATTTCCCCACCGTTGAGTTAGGCTACGGAGGAGGTAAATCCATGAATGACTATGATGTAAGAATTAAAGCATCTGCACCCTATTTCCGCCTGGGTATCGATTATAATACGCTGTGGAAGAAAGCACATGGCAATTTGTTGTTAGTTGGTTTACGATATGGTCTTAGTAGTGGAAAATATGATGTGGTAGTACCAAATCTAACTGATCCTGACTATGAAGGAGGAGCTGATGAGACTAATCTGACCGATCCTATTTGGGGTGACACTTCCAATTATATACACGAAGGGATGAAGCACACTATGCATTGGATAGAGTTTACCGTTGGCATGCGTGCCAATGTTGCCAAACGCATCAAGATGGGACTAATGTTAAGAATCAAATACCGGCTGAAGGCATCAGTTGACACTTATGGCGATCCATACTATATACCAGGTTTTGGGCGGTATGATTCCAACAACATTGGCATTACCTACTCTATTATTTACCAGCTGAAATGAGTACACTTGAGATTTGGCTGATTGCAGTTAGTTTGGCGATGGATTGCTTTGCCGTATCTATAGCCTCAGGCATTATACAAAAAAAGTATGTATGGAGTAACATGCTACCTATGTCATTGAGCTTCGGATGGTTTCAAGGTATGATGTGTGCCTTAGGCTGGTTGGCATTTGTATATTTCAACGGGTGGGTAGAAAGTGTGGACCACTGGATAGCCTTTGGTTTGCTGGCACTGATAGGTGGTAAGATGATCAAAGACGGCTTATCGACTAAAAGTGATGAGCATCACATCAACCCGACCTCGGCATGGATGATTCTCACGCTCGCAGTGGCCACCAGCATCGATGCGTTGGCTATTGGTATCTCCTTAGCCTGTCTGAATTATAATGATTTCAAAGATTTAGTCTATCCTGTTGTTGTGATTGGCGTAGTATCTCTACTGTTCTCACTGCTGGGACTATTTATGGGAGTTACTTTCGGCAAAAGTATAGAGAAAAAGATAAAGCCTGAGTTGGCAGGAGGTATCATCCTCGTGATGATAGGTATAAAAATAGTAATTGAGCATTTAGGTTTGTTATGAAAAAGAGCAACTACATTTGGCTGGTTTTATTAGTGGTGGGTACGGTATTGATACTTCTACGCCATAACAACATCATTTCATGGGGTGATAGTGCTGCTACATACCGCAACGAGAAAGGTTTGATATTTGGGACGATGTATAGCATCACATATGAGCATGACGAATCACTGAAACTCGATATTGATAATGAGCTAAAACGATTTGATGCGTCTTTGTCGATGTTCAATGAGAGCTCTATTATCAGCCGAATCAACCGTAATGAAGAATCTATTGTTGACAGCCTCTTCTCAAAGGTGTTTAAAGTGGCAATGACTGTATCAGCAATT
>OMSH01000187.1 GCA_900313715.1 uncultured Prevotellaceae bacterium | reverse complement strand
CTGCGCAGCACTGGCGCGCCAGCATAATGACTCCAATGTACTGTGCCTGGGCGGCAAGATTATCGGCGGCGCTATCGCCATGGAAACAGTGAAGACCTGGATGCATACCGACCCGCTGACGGCCGAAAAATATGTGCGCCGCGTGGAAAAGGTCAAGAAGATTGATGCTGAGCATACGGTAGCTGTCAAGTAAACAGCGTGAAAACTTGTTGAAGCTTCATGCGAAAGATAGCGATTAGAATGCGATAAACTATTCAAAACGGATGATGTCCGTTCAAAGAGCATGGTAATTAGAGAATTAGAATAGGTAGGGAAGTAGTTACATGAAAAAAATTATTCTTGGCTTGTTAGTTAGTATGTTATGGTTAGTATCGCCCAATAATGTAATGGCGGCGGAATTGGTACAGTTGTTTACTATAGGGCTGATGTGAAACCTATTAGATCTGCTAAATCCAATGGGCATGATTTACCATATGCTGTTTGGAAATATGTAACTACGCATGACAAAGGATTATATTGATAATCCGCTTATTATATACCACGGCGAAAAGAGTCTGCGCGGCAAAAGAAAAGCTGTGCAATCAGGAAATGACGAAATCCTGAAGAACTGAAAATAAAATTTGAACCTGGCCGGTGCTGGCCAGGTTCTTTTCGTATATGGGATACAACGGATGTTTTTTGTTTACGCAGGAAATTTAGTTGCTATATTTGGCAGATAATGAAGTGCGCAGCAGTTTTGCAAACTGACGTGCACCTTCCATATTGGGATGAACACCATCCTTAAACCACTCTGGATGATTAGAAGCCAATGAGTACCAGTCAATTACGGTGATATTGGGACGAGTTTTCGAGAGTTCCCAAATGTAGCTATTATTCATTTTCATCCATTGAGAATAGGAACAATAGGTGGTAACCCAAAATATCTGTCTTTCAGTACCAAGCAGCTTTAAAAGCTTTTGTGTGCCGCTGGCATAGGGTTCATGCTTCAGCAATGGTCCATTGGTTCCAAGTTCAATGATTACCACATCGCTGAGCTTGCCTTCCGCTTGAAGTTTCTTCGCAGCATCATAGCCACCACAAACATCGCGAGAGCCTTTTGCATCAATGTAAGCATTAGGGAGCTGGGAAAGGATAATACCTTTGTTTCCACTCATAATGGAATCACCAATCATGGTCACGCCCTCACCAGTTGCATAATTTAAGTGTTTTTCATTTGCGTATACGTTCTGGGCTGGGGGGAAACATGATATGGCCAGGCCAAAAATGATAGAAAACATGAACATAAAAAATCTTTGTTTGTGCATAATTATAATCTCCTTTGTCAAAAATATTAATATTACCATTCGTTTGTTAATGGACGGTCAACTTATTTTTCAGTGTTTCGTGTATAAGTTTCGCATATTGGCTAGCCCCTTCTATATTGGGGTGAGTTCCGTCGGAATGCAGCCAATCGGGATGACCCTTGGCTAGAGGATACCAATCAATAACATGGAAATTGGGACGTGATTTCTCCAATTCGGCCAAATATTGATTGTTCATTTTCATCCACTGTGAGTATGAACAATAGGTGGTAATCCAAAATATCTGCCTTTCCGTACCGAGTATATTCAAAAGGTTTTGCATACCACTGGCGTAAGGCTCGTGCTTTAAAAGCGGGCCATTTGTGCCGAGGGCAACAACGACAACATTGCCCAGTTTATTTTCTTGTGCAAGTTTCTGGGCTGTTTCAAAGCCGCCGCAAACATCACGACACGATAATGCATCGATATAGGCTTCGGGCATAAGCTTTGCAATGGAAGAACTAGCACCAACCATAACAGAATCACCAATCATGGTGACGCCAGCGCCACGTAGTTGTGCTGCTAAACGTTCCTGCTCATTTTTTATTTTGGTAGCTTGTTCGGCTTCTTTGATTGCACGCGCTCGCTCAATCTCGGCTTGCGCTTTTTCAAGTTCTGCTTGCTTTTGTTCCAGTTCCATCTTCAATTTATATCCAGGCTTATGTTCTGGATTAAAATCAGAGGCGAGAACATCTCTCATCCCGAAACAGATAATTACAGCGCTGGCGATAGCCATTAGCACTATTGTATAGCGCTGTGAACGTAATACCCAACCTTCGTTATGGATGTTCAACTTAGGATGGCGGACAAAATCCAGTATTGCTTGTGAATAGGCAGATAATGCTAAAATCATTAAGATGGCTAGAACAGACCCTTGGATAGTTTCATCCCATCCTTGTCGTTGGAATAGAAAAAGAACTGGATACTGCCAAAGAAAAATTTCATAACTGTGCCCGCCAATCCATTTTAATGTAGAAGATTCCAGCCGGTTGCCTAATATAGGATCGTCAATCACGGTGAAAAGAATCATGCAAAAAATCAGGGTCAATAATTGCATGCCACCAGTGTAGAGAAATAAATTCTGGCCATTTAGCATGAGCGTGGCTGCTAGCACTGGGATAAGCAAAATGCCAAGCAATATGTCGTAACGTATGTTAAGTAGCTTTTGGCATGAAACACTTTCTCGGTGTTCTGCAAACCAAAGCCCCATCGCACCAC
This sequence comes from uncultured Prevotellaceae bacterium, assembly GCA_900313715.1. GTDB lineage: Bacteria > Bacteroidota > Bacteroidia > Bacteroidales > Bacteroidaceae > Bacteroides. The sequence goes on along the minus strand of OMSH01000187.1, from coordinate 1,062 downwards.
CAAATAGGCAGGAAAATATTCTTGTATCAGTGCCGTAATATAATCGGCTTATTTCAACGCCTTGAAGTGCCATGGTTGCCAGCATCGATGCTGAAATTAAGCCAGCAAGAATCAGCAGCTTGATTTTTTGGTGCTTTAGCAGCATACATAAGCCAAAGAGTAGTGGCCACAACATAATATACTCGATTTCTACACCTAGAAACCACATATGTGTAAATGGGGAGGCATTGACTACACGCGCAAAATAGTCGGCATTCATAGCTAATTGCCACCAATTGTTGAAGCCAAGACAAATGGAAACAATTTCCTTGCCGCTATCCTCTAATACATTAGGCAGCAGAAAATGGTACACGCCAACAGTCGTCAATATGACGAGTAGCAATGAAGGATATAATCGCTTTAACCGTTTTAGAAAATAGTGGCCAATACTGAATTTTTCTGCCAGGTAATCATATGAGCTGCTATACGCTAAAAGAAAGCCTGTGATAACAAGAAAAAGGCATACGCCAATGTATCCGCCTACATAGGTATCAGGAAAAACATGAAACAGCGTTATAAGTGTAATTGCTAATGCGCGCAAGGCATCAAGCCCAGCTATATATCTTGTCTTGGGACTGAACCTCTCCTTATCTTTAGAATGCGTGATACATTCAGGCAAATTAGACAAATCAACATCAACACCTTTAAATATATTTTTCATGGAATCATCCTCCAAGCTATTATAGCATTTTGAGATGCAGGTGTATAGGATAAAATGGAGATAGCGGCTCGAACTGACGCGTCCCCAGTTTTGTGCCGTGGGGAAGATTGTTCCCCGCAGCTTCTCAATATGATTCTAGCTGGCTATTTTTCAATTGGTCGTCTCAGTAAGGGGCAGCTTTTGTTATGTTTTTTACTTGACTTTTTCGGAAGGGACGCTATTCATCATTTCCTTCTATAATAATATGGTGCTATAATACAGGCAGGATGATGGGAGGACCATCTTTTACGCTGAGAAAGGCGGTAGGTGAAAGATGGCAGCAGGAAAAAATTGGACCCATTGGACCCCAAAATAATTTCGAT
>OMSH01000207.1 GCA_900313715.1 uncultured Prevotellaceae bacterium | reverse complement strand
CCATCTGAGTTTGTTTTTAAGTTGCTTGAAATTCCAGCCACATCTAATTTAGTTGGCAGTATGGCCGATTTAGACCATCAGTTCAGGAAACAGTTTGACGAGCAACTTGTAAAATATACTACGGACATCGAAAAAAGAACAAATGAATACGTCGATTTTGAGATAAACAAATACGAAATGTGGGCTGATGACCAATTAGTTCCGCTTAGAAATGAAGTCATGGAATTGAGCCGAGAACACGATGCATTAAGAAGACAGATTCGTAAAGAACATAATGCAACCCAAAAGCTGCAATTGAAAAAGGAAGAATCTTCACTTGCAAAGCGACTTCATGCCAAGCGCTCACAACTTCTTTCAATGGAAGATGAATACATGGACAAGGTTGATGAAATGACAGACCGCTTGCAAAAGTCGATGAGGAACAATGTGAATACAGAAGTTCTGTTTAGAATGAAATGGACAATAATTTAATAAAGTTATATGGTACAAGACAGAATATATAGCTATTTTGAACGTAACCCACAACTACACGTTCTGTTCATTTTCGACAAGATGAACATCAATTTTACGGAGTTGGAGTTGGCAGAGTGGAAAGACAATTATATATATAAGGTGTTTGATGGTGCGTGGTTTAACATCAAGTATGCCATAGAGAATGATTGGAAGGATAAGAATATTGTCCTTTTGTTCACTGATGGCACTTATCCGCATACAGAGGAGCAAATGCTTAAATTCCCGTTGCTGGATATGCTTAAAGCGAACATGGAGTTCAAAGAGGATGACTACGAAAGCTTCATGCAGCAGTATAACCTTCCTGAAAAGTTCCGCCTATTTATCAAAAACAACGTCAGCGAAATACAGTCCACGAAGATAAGTACAATGCTTACTGGCCACCTGACACCAGAGACATTCAGCGAGGATTTGGTATGCCGTGCGTTTATTTCTTCGTACTTTGGTGAGAAGAAACTGTTGGACTGGGAGCCTATTATTGTTCGTATGCTGGTACTTGGTATGCAGTCGGAGGAGAAGAAACGCAATGATTTCTTCCACCGTCTTTCCAAGAATCTGGATGCCAAAAAAGCTGTGGATGCGAAACTCAAAAAAATCTTCGACAGGAGCTATAATCCCAATTCCGAACTAAAGATGAAGGAAATTGCTGAATGCCTGAAGTACAACAGCATTACCCAGTTATTGGATGCCGTCCAAGGTGATAACTATAAGCAGTATAAGATTAAGAACCCCATGATGCTCGAAGGCCAAAATAAAGTCTATGAGTATGGCATACAAAGCCGTCAATGGTCAGAGAAGTTCACTCAGGCCCTTGTAGAACTTGGCAAAGACATCAAGGAAGAGGAAATCATCAGTGCCTATGGTATCGATGCACAGTACAACTATATGCCAGAGGCTCTGTGCTGGCCTATCTTAAAAGAGGTCTTGGAGAACAAGCTTATGTCAGAACCCGATGAGGTCAATGACAGGATGCGTAACTTATCACTGAAGTTTTCTGCCCAGTCGGATATTCAGGTGGTCATAAAGTTCATTGAGCAAGTGGCATTGTACTATGAGAAAGTAAAGACAGTAGGCACTATGAAACTGAACTCTCCAGAGGAGTATGTGCAGCTATACGTGAATGAACTCTATCTGGCTGATATGTTCTATCGTCATTCGCTAGAGGCATATCATGATTTAATCACCAAGGAGAATCCTATTGAGCAGACTATCAATGATGCAAAGAACCAACTTGATCAAGAATACGCCAAGCTTACAAATGTTCTTAATCTGGAATGGCTTACCTGCGTGAAAGAACGTGAGGACTTGTTTGATAGCCTATCCATTGGTAAGCAAGAAGATTTATACAACAGGGAAAGTGAGCCAAATGCAAAACAGGTTATCATCATTTCTGATGCACTACGCTACGAGGTGGCCGCAGAATTGATGCAGGAGTTGGCCAAGGAGAAGCATATTGCCAAACTTGTTGCCTATAAGGCCATGCTTCCAACTGAGACGAAATATTG
>OMSH01000184.1 GCA_900313715.1 uncultured Prevotellaceae bacterium | reverse complement strand
TTGGTGGCCAGCGCCACACTGTCTTCTTCTTCAATATAGATATCCTTGTAGTAAGGCACCACACCCAGAACAGGCACTTGGCAGAGGTCTTCCAACATCTTGACACCACTTTCAAAGAGGCGCAGGTCGCCACGGAACTTGTTGATGATGATGCCTTTGATGAGTTTGCGCTCTTGAGGACGCAGTAAGGCGATGGAGCCATAGACGCTGGCAAACACCCCACCCCTGTCGATGTCGCCCACTAAGATGACATGGGCTCCAGCATGCATCGCCATCGGGAGATTCACGAGGTCACTGTCGCGCAAGTTGATTTCGGAGATGCTGCCCGCACCTTCCATCACGATGGGGTTATAGCGTTGCGCCAGACGGTCGTATGCTTCACACACTGCCTGACGCAATTCCTCACGCCCCTCTTTGCGGAAATAGTCGTAAGCATGACGGTTGCCGATGGGTTTGCCGTTGAGCACCACCTGACTGGTATGGTCGCTCTGAGGCTTCAGGAGCAAGGGATTCATGTCAGTATGACAAGGGATGCCCGCAGCTTCGGCCTGTACAGCTTGTGCACGACCTATCTCAAAGCCTTCGGGAGTGGCGTATGAATTGAGCGCCATATTCTGTGCTTTGAAGGGGGCAGGGCAATAGCCGTCCTGCCTGAAAATACGGCAGAAACCGGCAGCGATGATGCTCTTGCCAACATCGCTTCCTGTACCTGCAAACATGATGGGATGCAACTTTTTCATACTGCAAATATAGAGCAAACCGAATAACAGAACAAACATTTCGGAATGATTTTTTATGTTCACATACTGCCTATCTTATTATTAAGATAGAGGGACAAAGGTTTGCACTATTTTTGGATAAATTAGGCTTCGCCTCAACAATTTTCAAATAAAATTTGGAATTGTGTTCGGCTTGCACTAATTTTGCAATCCGGAATAGGCAAGCCATTGTATTTTCGTACAAGGCTTCAAGGGAATCAGGTGAAAGACCTGAGCTGTTCCTGCAGCTGTAATCCTCAACAAATGAGGTCTGCTACTACAAGTACCACTGTCTGATTCGTCAGATGGGAAGGTCGGGCAAGACCGAGGAAAGCCAGAATACCTACCTTTTCCAAACAGTAATTAATTAGCTTCCAGGTAAGAAGCGAAGAATGTCGGATTTTTATAATTGTATGAACTACAGACATTTTGTTGTAACAGGCTGTTGTTACCTGCTATCTATGCATGTATCGGCACAGAGCATCATCGAGAACAAGACCAATGAGGAATTGTCGTTAATGCTTGACGAGGTAGTGGTGACTGGTACTGGTACGGAGCATCTGTTGAAGGATGTTCCCGTGCAGACCGAGGTTATCAACCACAAGATCATTGAGGGATACGGGGGGAAGAATCTGCAAGACATTCTGATGATGCTGACCTCATCGCTCGACTTCAACCAAGACGACATGGGTAGTCAGATGCAGTTAAACGGATTGGGTAACAATTATATACTGATACTCATTGACGGAAAACGCATTCATGGCGATGTGGGAGGACAGAACGATCTGGGACTGATTGATCCCAACAACATCGATAAGATTGAAATCGTAAAAGGTGCTTCAAGTGCCTTATATGGCAGCGATGCCATTGCAGGCGTCATCAACATCATCACCAAGAAACATGACGAAGGAATCTTACTGGAAAACACTACGCGTGTAGGTTCCTATGGTGACATTCGCCAACATAACGGCATTGGGTTCAGGTTGGGCAGGTTCCAAAGCTATACCAACCTGCAACTGCAACATACTGACGGATGGCAAAACACAGCTACAGAATATACTACGGGTACTGAGAAGCCTGTAACCGACAGTAGAAATAAAACCGTAAACAGATATACTAACGCACAAGTAGCACAGAAATTTACGTACGATATTGGTGACAAACTACAGCTCTATGCCGAAGGTAGTGCTTACTGGAAGCACATCTATCGTCCTTCGGGAAAATATGCACACTATGACGTAAAGACCTACGACCTGGAATATCATAACTCTTCATTGGCTGGAGGCGGTAAATTACAGCTTAGTGGTACCGATTATATTACATTAGATGTGGATTGGAACCGTCATGCCTACTTCTATCATTTTACAGACACAACGTTAGTGGATGGTTACTTGTTTGGCAAATTCACTCACTACTATCCTATGTTTCCTGGAGAGCATGACCTGCAGAGCGACCAGCAACGCACAATGGTCAACTTGAAAGGTGTGTTTGAGTTGCCTTATGAGAACCGACTCAGTGCGGGATTGGAATGGCGCTACGACTGGTTGAACGCTCCTATGCGCGTGGAGGGAGAAAAGGTGAGTGACTGGACAGGGGCCTTATATGTTCAAGATGAGTTTAACCTTTGGAATTGGTTGAACATCACTGGTGGTCTGCGTCTGAACAAGAACCAGAACTTCGGACTGAAACTGACGCCTAAGATTTCAACGATGTTCAGTATGGGTGACTGGCGTATCAGGGCCACTTGGAGCGAAGGGTTCAAATCTCCTACCCCCAAAGAATTGTATTACAGATACATAAAAGAGATGAATGGTTCCTATCTCTATATGGGAAATCCTGATCTGAAACCACAGACCTCCGACTATTTCTCTCTCGGTGTGGAATATTCATGGAAAGGTTTCTATTTCAACGTGAGTGGTTATTATAACACACTGAACAACATGATTACGCTGGTAACCATACCTAACTATAAGGCTCCGTCGGAATATCAGGTGGCTTACGAACTTAAGAAAACCCGACAGTATCAGAATATGGAGGATGCCAAAACCTATGGTGCGGATGTGACCCTGCGCTATGCCCATAAAGATTGGAGTGCGGGCATTGGCTACAGCTATCTGGACAACTCGGCGCATGTGTATGATACCAACAAGGATATTCTCAAAAAAGTGACCATCGACGGAACGGCTCATCATAAAGCTAATGCGTATGTAACTTGGAAGCATGCCTTTGGCGATTTCTATCGTCTGGGGGTTGGTGTATATGGCCGTATGAGTACGAAACGCTATTATCAGACCGATGGTGATGGTAAGGGATATCAGATATGGCGCATCAACACCACCCACGATTTCGGTAAAAGCAAAACGATGTCTTACCGTCTTGAAGCGGGTGTTGACAATATCTTCGACTATGTGGATACCACACCACACGGAAGGCATCTGGGAACCACCACGCCAGGTAGGACCATTTATGCATCGCTGACCATTAAGTTTAGCAAAGGAAAGAAAACGAATAACAAGTTTAACTCCAATATGAGTAACAGTGAAGATGATTAAAAAATATATTGTTTTACAAAATCTTACATCAATGAAAAAATTAAAAATTGCTTTGATGGTCGTCATGACCATGGTGCTCGCAGGCGTATTTACGTCTTGTAAGAGAGATGAGAAAATTGTGGAAGTTGAGAAAGAGGTAATCAAGGAAGTAGAGAAGATTGTTGAAAAGCCTGTAGAAGTGGACAATGCCTACAGTCGCTATCTGAAGGCTATCGTTGAAAACGTGAAGGCCGAGAAGAAAAATGACAAGGCTATCCTGCTGGTGGCATTCGGCTCTACATGGGAGCAGGCTTTCGATGCTTTCGATGAAACCATCGCTGCCTATAAGGAGGCATTCCCTGCTTATGATGTATTTTTGAGCTACTCATCTGCCATCTGTATCAACCGTGCTGCTGCTGGTGAGAACACCGATCCTCGTAACTTCTACGCTCCTTCTTTCTGGCTGAGCGCTTTCGCTAACAAAGACATCCAGTATAAGGAGATCGTTATTCAGTCATTGCAGGTAATCCCAGGTGAGGAATACACCCGTGTCATTAACTACATCAAAGACTTTGCCAACAATGCCAACGGCGACCTCGATGACAATTACCTGGCTGGTGTAACCTTAAAACTGGGTGTGCCATTGCTGCAGGATAAAAAAACTGACGTACCTAAAGTGGCCGCAGAATTGCATAAGCTGTACGGTGATAAGGCTGCTACTGATATTGTAGCTTTCATGGGGCATGGTAACCCAGACTCATACGACACCTACAAGGCTAATGTTCGCTACACTGAACTGGAGCAGGCATTGCAGAAAAAGAGCACTAACTACTTCGTAGGTACTGTGGATATGATGAAGAACTTCAAGACGCAAGTTTATGATAGAATGGTTGCCAAAGGCAAGACTACCTCTAATTTGAAGGTTTATCTGCACCCATTGATGTCAATCAACGGTGACCACGGTCACAACGATATGGCTGGTGACGACCTGCCAGAGGATGTTGATCCTGAGAACTATACTTTTGCTGAGTTGCAGGCTATGAAGAATGCAGAGGGCGAAGTTGAAGATTGCAGCTGGAAGATGTACTACGGTGCTGAGGGTTCTGGTTTGTCATGCGACGACAGTACTGTGATTCCTTTGGGTCTGTTGGAGTTGCCAACTATTCGTCAGATTTGGATGAACCACACTCAGGATGCTATTGATGGTGATCCACTTGATTTCTACCACTCAATGTTCCCAGAAGAATAAGTATATTCTCTCAATTAAAATATCAGTTAAGTTAAAAAAGACGGGACTGCCCCCATCAGGGGGCACGCCCCGTTTCTACGTAATTAGAATGTATCATGACTAAATCATTTTTACTTGCTTTTTCTATATCAATATTTACTTTAACAGTTTATGCTGAAGACGTTCACGAAACACCACAAGACAGCACGACAGTAAGGCGCATGGGACAGAATCCCGATGTGGCCAAAGAATTTGAATTGAACCCTGTGGTGGTGACTGGTACTGGTACGCACCAGCGACTGAAAAATACCACTGCTCCAGTGGCTGTTGTCACCGCCAACGAAATAAAACGTGCCGGCATCACAGACTTTCAACAGGCTATGACCATGATGGTGCCATCGTTGTCGTTCAACCCGACTACTATGGGTTCCTACCTGATGATGAACGGTTTGGGCAACAAATACGTACTTATCCTTGTGAATGGACACAAACTCATTGGCGATATTTCTAACAACATCGACTTGGAACGTATCGACATGAGTCGCATCAAACGCATCGAGGTACTCAACGGTGCGGCTTCATCTATCTATGGTTCTGACGCCATAGCTGGTGTAATTAACATCATCACCAACGATCCAGAAGACGAAATCACATTTACAAGCAGCAGCAAATATAGTGGCAAAGGACAATATACGCAGGATGTGAATCTGGACATTGCCAAAGGCAAGTTCGGTTCATCTACTGCTTACAGACATACACAGGCAAATAACTGGCAGAACTCTCCATATGAGACTGTTACGGCAAAAGATGGCACAGTGAGCTTGCGCGAGACCGTCTATCCTTTGTCATTTGGCTATCATTCCAACTCTATTAACCAAAAATTTACATTCAAGGCCAACAACCAATTGTCGTTCTACGCCAGTGGTAACTATTACTGGAAACTTACCGACCGTCCTGTAAAGACGAAAGATACCAATGGCGGTTTCAATTACGACCTGCACAACGAGTCGTGGCGATTTGAGGGTGGCGGTCTGTATCGCATCAACAACCGCAACTCTATCAAACTGGACCTTACCGCAGATGACTATAGTCAGAACCATAAGTTCATTACTGACTATCAAGGATATGTACCAGGCGATTATGCTATGAGCAAGCGCCAGAAATATTATAATGCTGAATTGCGAGGCGTCTTCCATTTCACACAAAACAGCAATACGGTATTTGGCTTGAATGCCCGTGAAGACAAATTGAAATCTTCGAGTGGCAATGTGGAAGGCTCTGCCTACACTCTATCTGCCTACGCCCAACACGAAGTGAAATGGGACGCTTTCAAAGCCACAGTGGGGGCCAGATACGACTACCACGAACTGGCAGGTAGCCATTTCAGTCCGAAGGCAACGCTGATGTATAGCATTGGTAGCTTTAATTTGCGCGCCACCTATGCACATGGTTTCCTATCACCCCAGTTGAGCGAACTATACTATAAATACTATAATGACAATGCGGGCAAGAAGCCTACTATCTCTATCGGCAACAAAGATTTGAAAGCAGGTAAGAGTAACTATGTATCACTGAATGCTGAATACAGGAACGAACATTTCAGTATGTCTGTTACAGGTTATCTGAATTATCTGAACGATATGATTACCCGCAAGAATTATACTATTACGGACGAAATCAAGGATTGGTCACGCCAGAACCTGCATTTGACAGAAGAGCAAATTGACCGTCTGGAGGACTATAGCTTATATGTAAACTTCGACAAAGCCATTATTCGTGGTGTGCAGGTGGATGCCTCTGCTAATCTCTTCCCAGGTTTCATTGTAACGGGTAACTACAGCTACACTTACTCTCGTGGAAAGCTGGATGGTGTATGGCAAAACATTGAACGCAGCATCCGTCATACGGGTACCATAGCAGCAAACTATTCGCATAGCTGGGGCTACTATCGCCTGAACATCAACTTAAATGGTCGTTTACAAAGCAAACGTCTCTATCCGGATGAGGATGATGCTCCTGGCTATGGTATCTGGAACATCAATACGCGTCATACATTCGACCATATCAAGCATGTACAGATTGAACCAAGTATAGGCATCGATAATATTTTCAACAAGAAGGATTGTCGTCCTAAG
>OMSH01000183.1 GCA_900313715.1 uncultured Prevotellaceae bacterium | reverse complement strand
TTATGCCAGCACGATATCAGCAGGCACCCCCAGCACCTTGCGTAGGCTGCGGGCAATGTCGAAACTCAATGCTCTGCGACCATGCAGCAGGTCGCTGAAAGTGGTGGCACTGATGCCTGTCTGGCGTGCCCCGAATAGGAACATACCCTCGTCTAACTTGTTCTCAATATCGAAGATTCTCTTGTACATAATGCCTTTAATATTGTTACTGTATTCCCAAATTTTATAAGAAATTCGGGAGTACGGTCACAAAATTAGGCTTTTTTATTAAACACCAAACAATAGATCAAGTTTTTTATTCTGCCCTGTCCGTACAAGTCCTGCCCCTGCAGCTCCCCTAAAAAGGGAGCACAGAGGGGCATCAGAAATCAAGGTGGCAGGTCATTGATCTGTTTTCATCATTTAGTGGGTCAGTAGAACCGTCCCTGTGATTCTGTGATTCATGATTCATGATTCATGATTCATATGGTTCTTGTCGATATTCATCAATTCCTCATCGGAATATTTATAAATAGGATTACGCAGAGGTCCCTTGCTCTTGACCACCACCGTGAATTCCTTTTCCTTGTCGATGATACGCACATCGAAGGACTTATCCTTGTCGGAGGTGGGCTCGTCATGCGTCTCTACCACCTCGTAGAGCAGTTCCTCCAGCGCCATGTCCACCGCCATGCCGTCAGGCAGCTCACATGCCTCAATAAAGGGTCGCACCTGCGTGAGGAACTCCTCTACACCGTTGGTAGTATAAGGTACAGAGAATGTGATGGCAGGGTTAGACGGCACGGTATTCTCCAGCGTAGGCCAGGAATAAATGGGGTTCTTGCGATGCACCACAAAAGCTAATACCATCATCATCAGCAGCAGGAGCCAAGCAGTGATGGGCAGGATATACCAGAGCAACTTGGGGGTATAAAGGGACAAGATGACAATGACGATGATGGTTCCCACGTTGGTAACAACTTCTATCCAACGGCAGAGCTTCTGATGACCCTGCACGAAATAAATCACTGTCAGTGTCTCTGATATGGCATTGGGCAGGAAGGCGAGACTCATCAGGCGGAATGGGGTGTAGCTCTCTTCTAACAATTGGCCGTCGGCACCAAAGAGTCTTCAGCACGTTACTGACAGGGAGCTTTTTGCAAATATATACATACTTTTATCATTTTTTTGCAGTAATTATTTGGAGATGCTATTAAAATGATATATGTTTGCAACATACAATATGCTAATGCTAAGCTAAAAACAGATTGATTCCGGAAAAGAATGATGATTTATATAGCGTAAGATACACAAGAGATAAAAGAAAGAAGATGTAATTATTAAAAAATGAGTATTATGGAAAGAAATGACGAAACCAAGAAAAGCGCTATCACAAACGAAATGTCAAATGAGAAAGTGGTGATGAATGAACTGAATGAGAAGGATCTTGGTCAGGTTACTGGCGGTGATATTAAATTCTGCCCCAAAAAGGGTCTCAACTCTAACTGCAAAACTGATGGTCTTTTAAATGCTTGCATCATGATGGATTAATGACAGCTGTTGCTGACCTAATACTTTAATAACATGGCGTAATTGCATTGATACAAAATATTATGGAAAAGAAAGACGAATTTAAGAAGGTTGCTATTACCTACGAGATGTTTGATGAGAAAGGGGTGAAAAAGCTGGAACTTGATGATGATGAACTTGATCAAGTTACTGGTGGTACTCTGAAATTCTGTATTAAGGATAATCGATAGATTGACCTTATCTGTAACGCTAAAATAACCTGCGACATGACGGATTGTGGTCTGTCGTTGCAGATTGAATACAAATAATAAGCCCGGTAAGTTTCTGAAGTGAACCCCGAAAGTTAGACAAAAACTTTCGGGGTTTATTATGTCAACAAGAAAATACAAGATACATGGGTATGCAGATTTACTAAAATACATGCGTCTGCTGGAAGAGGGTAAATCCATTGATTCAATCTGTAATAAGTATGGAATCAATCACCATCGGCTTAAAGTATTAAGGGCAAAATACCTAATGTATGGGACAGCAGGGCTGAAGCAGAACCAAAGAATCAAGACAGATTTTTCATTAAAAAAGAAAATCATTATTGATATTGAAGAAAACAATCTATCTTTGTGCGCAGCTTCGCTCAAATATGAGGCCAGCCCTCAATGTATATCAACATGGCTACGGCAGTACAGGACAGGGGGCTTGGCAGCTTTGAATAGCACAAAAAAACGAGGCAGACCACCATGTATGGGAAGGCCAATGAAAAATAGTAAGCCACTCACAGAGCTTGAAAGGCTTCGCAAGGAAGTGCAAGAGCTCAAGACAGAGAATGCTCTGCTAAAAAAAGTGAGAGCCTTAGTCGAGGAAAGGAATGCCCGACTACGAGAGATTGGGCACGAGCCATCGAAGAACTAAGGCGTGAAGGACACCCTCTGCAGTTTATGCTGCATAGAATAAAGATGGCTCGTTCTGTATTCTATTACCATATGTCGCATATGGACGACAGCGATGGATATGATGGAATCAGGGAACGTATAAAGCAAATTTATGACAATAATCATGGGCGCTATGGGTACAGGAGAATCTGTATGGAATTGCGCAATGAAGATATAATTATTAATCACAAAACAGTGCAGAAGCTGATGAACCAGATTGGACTTAAGGCAAAGACCAAGAAACGGCACTATCACTCCTATAAAGGGGAGATAGGCAGGATTGCTCCCAATGTGCTGGAACGTGATTTCTGCGCAAACAGACCCAATCAGAAATGGGCTACTGATGTTACACAAGTATGCATAAACGACAGAAAGCTGTACTTGTCACCCATATTAGATATGTTTGATGGAGGTATCATATCTTACACCATTTCTACCAGTCCAAATTTGAAGATGGTCACATCTATGCTCAAGAAGGCTTTGAAGAAGTATCCGCAACTGGATGGTCTCACTCTGCACTCGGATCAAGGCTGGCATTATCAACATAGAATATACCAGAGGATGCTTAAAGGCCATGACATCACTCAGAGCATGTCACGCAAAGGCAACTGCCTGGATAATGCTATGATGGAGAACTTTTTTGGCTTAATGAAGAACGAACTCTTATATGCTGACAAGTTTGAAAGTATAGAGGATTTTCAGAGAGCACTAAAAAGATATATTGATTGGTATAACAATAAAAGAATAAAACTGAGGTTAAAAGGAATGAGCCCAGTACAATACCGAGCTCACTACTATAGAGAAATAAAAAATTAACGTTTAATTTATCGTCCAACTTTTCGGGGTCACATCATTTCCTTATCGGGCTTATTGTTTTATTGAGATTAATCAATGACACCCATGAAGGTGTGGTCTTCACCCTATTTTCATAATCTTCCAAACTATTTGTCTAAAAAAACAAAACGAGTGGAAAAGGGAGCAAGGCAGTCATGGTAAAAGTCATCATATAAACACTTTGCTTTTAACTATTTTAACACAAAACTATGCGGAATCCAAAACGCTTGCAGTTACGCCAAGCCGACCAGCAACAGATGTTCCCTGAATGTGGACAGCACGACTATTGCCGCTACTGTAATATACCTTGCTACGCAGGGGAGAGCTTTGAAGAGCAGGCTGACGGTTCGTACAGGCTCAACAAGATACAAGGCGACGGATGCATGGTATCCCAAATTCGCATGGAGCTGTGCCAGCAGATAGAGCAGGGGATAGATCCACTTGGAGGCAAGAGTGTCGAGGAATGCCTGGCAGCCTTGCCCGTTGAGGAAGTTCCTGTATTCAGAAAGAGAATCAAGAGCTAATGCAGTGAAACGATTATGTGCTGAAAACAACCGAATCAAACTCGGTAGAGCAAACCGTTCTTGAGGTCCTCAAGGGCAGTTTCCTTTATCTTGACGTGCAGCTTCTTGCCAGTGGCATTGAATGGTATCTGCGCCACAAAACGATAGAAGCGGGGACGCTTGAAGTTGGAGATATTAGGACTTTCCTTGCAATAACTGTCCAGCTCTTCGGGTGTCAGACTCATATCGTCACGCACGACATAGGCGGTCACAATCTGGCCACGCATCTTGTCGGGTACGGAAGTAACGATGCAATCTTTTACCTTGGGGTGCATGTTCAACACTGCCTCCACCTCGGTAGGATAGATGTTCTCACCAGAAGAAATAATCATATCATCCTTGCGACCTACAATGGTGATAAACTGATTCTTATCCCAAGTAGCTAAATCGTTGGTGTAAATAAAGCCATTAGCATATTTACGGTCGGTTTCACCCACATTGTTGGCATAAGAATAAGGTGATTTGGCGGGTGAACAGATGATGACTTCACCTACCTCAATGCCGTCCATTGCTGCCAAATCGTCAGGAGTAGCACGGTGATCCTCATATATTTTTACCACACGCACATCGTCATCCACACACGAAGCGCCAGCTGTACCTGCATTCTCGGGCAGGTCGAACGGACGCAGGAAAGTGTTCCAGAACGTCTCGGTGGTACCATAGCCGTTAAATATGTTAGGCGTCAGTACGTGCTGGTAGCGGATACAAGCAGAACGCTCCAGCGGGCTACCCATGGTAACGATACCCTTCAACGTACTGATATTATATCCTTTACGTTCCTGATTGTCGGCCAGTTCCTCCAATACGGTAGGCACGCCCACAATAAACGTAATCTTGTAGTGGTCAACATATTTCAGTGTAAGCTCGGCATTGAACTTGCCCATGATTACAATGGTGGCTCCGGCATAGAAAGCAGGGCAGGGACCTGCACAGTGCAAGCCTCCGCGATGGAACCAAGGGGTGGTGTTCATGGTCACATCCTTGTAATTCATAGGGAAGTGAATCATCACATCGTGTGCTGATAACACCTCGTTGATGCTGGTCAGTGGCACTGCCTTGGGGAAACCTGTGGTGCCAGATGTGTAAAGACGGGTAGTCTCGTCGTAGATATTGTAATCGTAGTCGAATACAGGCTCTTTCACAGAAGCATCTCGTACGTAATCAGCATATGACGTAACCTTGCCGTCAGAAGCACCACCTACCACAATCAACTTCTTGGGCTGGTGCTTGGTAATTTTAAGTGCTTCTAATATATCGGCTTTGTTCACCTCGTTAAAGATGATGGCCATAGGTTTGGAATCGTCAATGTTGAACGCGAGCTCACCTGGTTTCAATCTGAAATTAACGGGACAGCAAACTGCGTGGCTCTTGTGTGCAGCCAGGTAGCCAAAAGCAAATTCCGGACAGTTAATGAGCTGCAGCATAATAACATCGGCTTTCTGCAAACCATCGGCAATCAATGCATTGGAAAGCCTGTTACATTCCTCGTTCATTTCGGTGTAAGTCCATTGGCGTCCATCGTCAGGATTGATCATCGCCAATTTGCCGCCATAACGTCTAACATTACGCATAAACCCCTCAATCCAGGTATAACGGCTCTCAAATATGGTCTTAAGATTATTCATTCTAACTTTTTTTTAATATTTCGCCGCAAAGTTAACAAAAAATGCTTATATTTGCCTAATAAATTAAAAAATGTAGATTATGGCAGTAAAGATTTTAAGTGTTGACGACGAGTTGGATCTCGAGATGCTGTTGACGCAATATTTTAGAAGAAAGATCCGTAAGGGCGAGTATGAGTTCTTTTTTGCACACAATGGCATTGAAGCACTGAAGGTGTTGCTGGAACAACCCGACATTAGCATTATACTGAGTGATATCAATATGCCTGAAATGGATGGATTGACGTTGCTGACCAAGATTAACGAGTTGAGAAATCCTGCCCTGAAATGCATCATGGTGTCTGCATACGGCGATATGGGAAATATCCGTACGGCCATGAACAACGGTGCATTCGACTTTGCTACAAAGCCTATTGACCTGGATGACTTGAGCATCACCATTGAGAAGGCCATTGATCAGATTAATTATGTGAAACAGTCGCAAAAAGAACATTCACAGCTGGTGATGATTAAGAGCGATTTGTCGGTAGCGGCTGAGATTCAGCAAGCCATCTTGCCTAAGAAAATGCCGGATTACGATGAGGGTGTAGGCAAGTTCGACCTGTGGCAATCCATGAAACCTGCCAAAGATATTGGTGGTGACTTCTATGACTATTTCAAGATAGATGATGAAAGGATAGGTCTGGTGATGGCTGACGTGAGCGGTAAGGGTATTCCTGCTGCCATCTTCATGGCTGTGAGCCGTACGATGGTGCATATTTGTGGCTTCCAGCAAGATTATACGGCTGCACAATGCCTGACCATTACCAACAAGATGCTTTGCAAGGAGTCGGTTGACAACATGTTTGTCACACTGTTTTATGCCATCTATAATGTAAAGACAGGAGATATTAACTTCTGCAATGCCGGTCATAATCCTCCTTATATTTTGAGAAAGAACGGTAAACTGGAACGGTTGCCTAACAGTGAAAGTACTATGCTGGGTGTGTTTGAATTCATGGATTTCAACGACGAAAGTGAGAAACTGGAGGAGGGTGACATGCTGGTGATGTACACCGACGGAGTGGATGAAGCTTGCAATGTGGATAACCAGGAGTTTACTGACGAACGACTGGAACTGGCACTGAATGAATGTGTAGGTCTTAACTGCAAAGAATCCATCGAGAAAGTGCTGAGCAGGGTGAGAGAATTTGTGGGCGAAGCCGAACAAAGCGATGATATTACTATGTTAGCTATTAAGAGATTATAATATTGGACTTAAACAAATACATAAAATACGGAGCCTTGGCGGTACTGGGTGTCTTATGTTTTTCTTTTGGCAGCCAGACTTACTACGTTTCAAAGAAAAATCGGGATTTGGAGGTTCAAGTGAAAGACCTCACCGAGAAAGAGAAACGAAGTGCTGTTTTGCGTAGTATCAGTACGCAAATGGAGGAAATTGCCTACCAACAGAAAGAAGTATCTGACAAACAGCGCGAGGAGGCCGTGGTGCAAACACGCATTGCTAATGAGATGAGAAACCGTTCGGAAATTGAACGACGCAATGCGTTAGAGGCAGAGCGCAATGCGCTGGAATCGGAACAGCGTGCGGTTGTCGCATCACAGCAAGCTGAAAGTCAGAGAATCCTGGCTGAGCAGCA
The DNA here is from genome assembly GCA_900313715.1 of uncultured Prevotellaceae bacterium. Classification (GTDB taxonomy): domain Bacteria; phylum Bacteroidota; class Bacteroidia; order Bacteroidales; family Bacteroidaceae; genus Bacteroides. The sequence continues at coordinate 31,173 of OMSH01000183.1, read as the reverse complement.
GCGTGAAGAGGCTGAATATGCCCGTAAGGTGGCTGATACGTTGAGCTATGTGGCGTTGGCTCGTAACTTAGGTTCTGAGGCCGTGACACAAGAGAATACCGGCAACCATGACTTGGCTCTGTTGCTGGCCTATACATCTTATCTGTTTACAGAACGTTATAAGGGAGATGTCTATCAACCGTCTATCTATGAGGCTTTATCACTCATCAGTAAGAGTACCAGAACATGGTCTGCCCACCGTGGAGCCGTGAAAAAGCTTTATTTCACTAACCAAGAAAGAACCAAGTTCCTTTCTATCAGTGACTATGGTTCGATTGCCCAGCATGAATTGAAGAATGGACAATTGGAGACCACCTATTTGTTCCAGAACAGTCAGTATGACATTCGCGATATTTGGTATTTTTCAAATGGAATGATTTATGCCATCAGTCGCACGGGAGACCTTCTGGTGTTCAATCCCAATAAGGCAGAGCCGGTGATACGGCACATAGATGAAGCAATACATCCTATGCGCATTTATAGTTTGAATCAGATGGATGTGGTGATTGTGGCAGAGAACGGTCTGTTTGTGATAGCATTGGGAAATCTGGAAATAGAAAGAAAGATTCTGGTGGATAAGCCCATCCTCCTCAGCTCATCTGATAAAGGTCAGCTGGTTTTGTTTGATGAATCTGATGAAGTGAAAATAACTGATGAAAACGTTACGAAACTGACGAATAAAAAAATACCAATAAAAGGGGTAACAGCTGTTTCCAGAGGTAGAAACTGGAATACAGTCTTCTATGGTACTAACGACGGAACCATCTATATGGTGGACGAAAATGAGCAAATAACCCGTTTAGTGGGACATCGGTCGAAGATTTCACAATTGTCAAATCATCCGCAGAATCCAAGACTGCTTTTATCTACGAGCTATGACGGAACGGCTAAGATTTGGGACTGGCAGAAAGAGAAGGTGGAACCTGTTAATGTGTTTTCTTCCGGCAATTGGATTACATCCATGATGATGATGGGAGGCGAGTTTATGTGGACTGGCGATCAAAGGGGAAACCTGACTCAGACAGTTATCTCTGTGCCATTGATGGCCACAACAATCAAGGAGTCGCTGACCAGGAATTTCACTCAGGAGGAATGGAACTATTATATTGGTACCAATATTCCTTACGAAACATTTATTGACAGATAAGAGATATGAAATTTATACATTACATATTGTTTATCATCGCTTGTGTAGCGGGCACAACGGCTGTCTCTGCACAGGGATTGCCTTTCTTTCGCAATTATCTGCCAGAAGAATATGATGCCCATAACCGCAATTTTGATATTCTGGCAGAACCAGAAGAGGGGGTGGTATATGTGGCCAATTTTGAAGGTTTGCTGATTTATGACCAAGCTACATGGGATATCAAGCATACACCAGGTATTACACGTGTAACCGCTCTTTATAAAGACAGTGATGGTACCATTTGGAGTGGTGGCTACAACTATATGGGCTACTTGGAACTTAATGAGGTGAAAGACCTCACGTTTCATCCTCTTGAAGAAATCGCTAATATAAGGAGTGAAGTTAACAGAATATGGGAGGCGAACGGTGTACTGTTTTTCTCGACGGTGGATAACGTGGTATATCGTGTGGATGAGAATGACAAGTGGACAAAAGTAGTGGATGGCGCGGTTTCTATTCCACAGGAAAAACAAGATGGACTTCAGTCGTATTCAATAGATCATACCCAAAGATTGCAGCTGGAGGATAATTTCTATGCGGTGGCAGCAGAAGGTAAGGGTATTAACTTTACTGATGGCAAAGGAAATGTGTTATTTAGCTTCACTGAAGAAAACGGACTCATAAACAATAATATAAACCGAATGTCCTATGATGGTAAGGGTATGTTGTGGGGAGCTACTGACAATGGTGTGTTTTCCATAATGGTGCCTTCGTCATATACCAGATATACAGCTACAGAAGGATTGAGGGGTGAGGTGCTGTCAATGTATGTGTTGAATAATCAGCTGTATGTGGGTACCATGGCAGGCTTATTCAAGCAAGAGGGCACTCGTTTCGTACAAATACCTGGATTTGACCTGGCTTGTTGGCAGTTAAACAGACGTGGTGATGCATTACTGGCAGCAACCTCTAATGGTGTGTATCGTATCAATGGCAACAAAGTAGAACACTTGACCACATCCAGTACTACATCCATCATGCTCGGCAATGATGGTTTCTATAGCGGTGAGATTGACGGTGTTTATTTCAACACCAGATTTGAACATACTAAGGTGCTGAGCATGGAAAGCGTAATGGACATGAAGGTTGACCAAGAGGGCACATTATGGCTGCGTAACCTATATGGTGAGGTGGGAAAAACAACCTTCAACGGAAAGCTCTTTGCCAATACAGAATACGCCAGGAATGAGGAATTGGCAACCTTTATCTATCAAGACGGAAACGTGACGGTGGTAACGGTGGATGACGAAGAGCCATTCGCTTACCCTGGTTTCTCGTTTGCCGATGACAATGGAGTGCTTTGGCTGACAGATAAAGAGAGTAAAAATCTCTATGCTTACAAAGACGGCAGACGGATGGATGAATATGATGAAATACTCTCTCCATTGAAGGACTATACCGTGCGTTCCATGGTATTGAAAGACGGCTTGTTGTGGATTGGTGGCAACTACGGACTGGTGGTGTTGGATATCACTCATCCTGACCCGTTGCTGACTGCTGATAACGAACTTGACATCTGTACTGTAAGAATTAGTAATGATAGTCTGGTTTGGGCTGGATTCGACAAAGCGCCTGAAACCCTTCGTAATTTGCCCAGTACAGAAAGACATCTGACCATTACGTATGCATTGCATTCTGAATCGTTGGTAGGACAGACATTATATAGATATAAGCTGAATAATAACAGCTGGACTACTTGGTCGGAGAACCAGACAATTGAGTTTGTCAACCTTTCTTACGGAAGCTACAATCTGGTGGTACAGGCATTAGATGCCAAGGGAAAATTGTGGGAAGCAGAACCATTGCATTTCCGCATCAAATCTCCAATATATTTAACATGGTATATGGGAGTGGTATATGTCTTCTTGTTGGTCTTGTTGATGATGGCTGTTGCCCGTTGGCGTACCCGCCGATTGGAGAGGGAAAAGTTGAAATTGGAAGGTATAGTGCAGGAACGTACAGCTGAGGTGGTGAAGCAAAGAGATGAGATTGTCAAGCAGAAAGATGAGATTGAGGAAAAATCTGCCAGCTTGCAGAAAGCATTGAATGATTTGGAAGCTGCCCAGAAACAGTTGATTCGTCAGGAGAAGATGGCTACAGCTGGTAAACTGACCCAGGGTTTGATTGACCGTATTCTGAACCCGATGAACTACATCAACAACTTCTCGAAGTTGTCGAGCGGCTTGATTAAAGACTTGAAGGCCAATATTGAGGATGAAGAGGACCACATGGATCAAGAGAACTTTGAGGACACGATGGATGTGCTTGAGATGTTGTCACAAAACTTGGAGAAGGTAGAGCAGCACGGACTGAGTACCACTCGAACCCTCAAGGCGATGGAGGAAATCCTTAAAGACAGGTCGGGTGGCATGCAGGAAATGAATCTGGTTGAACTGCTGAACCTCAATTTTGAGATGATGAACAAGTATTACGAGAAGGATATAAAAGAGTGCCACATCGTTACTAAACTGGATTGCCCCTATGACTCTTTGCATATGATGGGAAATTCTGAGCAACTGAGTAAATCCATTATGAGTTTTCTGGGCAACAGCATTTATTCTTTGGTTAAGAAGTCGCAACGTGTTCAATTCCAGCCTGAAGCTGTGCTGAAAGTGGAGCGTTTGGAGGATAAGGTGAAACTGACGGTGCACGATAATGGTGTGGGTATTGAGCAGACGATTATTGACAAGATATTCGACCCATTCTTTACCACCAAGACCACTGGTGAGGCGTCTGGTGTAGGATTGTACCTGAGCCATGAAATTATTCAGAATCATGGTGGTAATATACGAGTGGAATCGGTAAAAGACGAATTTGCCGAGTTTGTTATAGAGATTCCTTTATTAAAACAATGATGATATGGATACGCAGAATCAAGAATTGGAAACGCTGAGACAACAGCTAAAAGACCAGGAAAAGCTGGCATCGTTGGGAATGTTGAGTGCCGGCATTGCCCATGAGATTCAGAATCCCCTGAATTTTGTCATCAATTTCAGCAAGATGTCTTTCAAATTATTGAAAGATCTTAATGATATCGTTGAAGATAACGAAGACAAGATAGACGAGGCCGACCGTGAGGAATTGGATGACATCGTGGCCGACTTGCAAGAAAACATGAACAAAATCGTAGAGCATGGTGAGCGGGCCATCAGTATCATCAGGGGCATTTTAATGATGTCTAGAGGAAAGGAAGGAGAGTTTATTCCTACTGATATTTGCCGTTCTGTAAAAGAGTATGTGTGGTTGTCGTATCATGCCATGCGTGCTAATTACAAGGGTTTCAATATCAGCATTCATGAGGATTATCAAGAGAATATGCCTATGGTTCAGATAATTCCACAAGACTTTAACAGGGCTATTCTGAATGTGGTGAACAATGCATGCTATGCTGTATGGAAGAAATCACAATATGCTCCTGCTGACTATGTTCCAACAATAGAGGTTAGTGTTAAAAGTGACGGCAATGATGTGGTGGTTACTTTAAAAGATAATGGCGAAGGCATGAGCGAAGAAGTGAAGAAACATATCTATGAGAATTTCTTTACCACCAAACCTGCCGGGCAGGGTACAGGATTAGGAATGGCCATTACGTATGATATTATTGTGAACAGGCATCACGGACGTATAGACTTGGACTCAAAGGAAGGTGAGTATGCTTGTTTCACATTTACTATACCAGCAAAGAAATGAAAAGACTGGCTATTTATATAATAATGTGTGTGTGCATGATGTCGCAGCTTCATGCACAAGTTGACACAGACCAACAGCTTTCTATCTTTAACGATGCTGAGAATGCGTATTCCATTGGAAGACTGGAATATGTGGATGATTTGTTAACGAAAAACATTAATCTGTTCAAGGGTACTTCAAAGCAAGGCGCCTATAGGTTATTGGCTCTCGCCAACTTGGGATTGGATAACGATGCTAATGCCGAAAGCTATGTATCTTTGCTCTTACAGGAAAATCCTTATTATACTACTACTTCTGAAGACCCCCAGCGATTCATAGACCTGGTGGAAAAGATGAAGAGCGGTATGGGTGCTACTATTACCACTGCATCAAGTCAGGCTGAGAATCTCAATGAGTCGCCTGTGCCTGTAACCTTGATTACCGAAGAGATGATCATCAACAGTGGAGCCAGGAACATTAAGGAAGCGCTGTTGGCATTCGTGCCAGGCATGACGGATGTAGATTGCAACGAAGATCTCAACATTTCGATGCGTTCGATGTACAGCTCATCCCAGGAGAAGATTCTATTCCTCTTAGACGGTCATCGATTGAACAGCTATACTACCAATACGGCAAGTCCTGACTTCAGTATGAGCTTAGAGAAGGTAAAGCAGATAGAGGTGTTGCGTGGACCTGCTTCATCACTTTATGGTGGTGTGGCTTTGTCGGCCGTAGTGAATATTATTACCAAGAATGGTGCTGATGTGGATGGCGTCAAGGTGAAGGGCAGCTTGGGTAACTACGGACAGATTAGCGGTGATTTCTTGTTTGGAAAGCGTTATTTCGACTTGGATGTATTGGTATGGGCAAATATATATAAGGCTAAGGGACAACAGCGTTTTATGCCCCTTCAAGATACAGGCTTGATGCTGAAAGAAGGTGATATAACGCTTGGTGGAATAGGTAATCTGCCGACCTACGACCTGGGCTTGTCTTTAAAATGGAAAGGCCTTTCTCTTTTGTACAATACACATTTCTCTCAGTTTATTCCACCATTGTCCTACAGATATACGGCTTCTCCGTATGAATATGGCAATTATACAACCTTCAATGGCAGGCGTCCTGGTACATCCACGCGTTCTCATCATCTTGATGTTGCTTATACCTGGACCAGGAGGAACTTATCTCTCGGAGGAAAACTCCAATATGATGAAAGCGACATGATGAGGTATAATGTGGTGACTGACGAAAAGGCTGAACACCTTAGTGAGTTTATTGGTTTGCCCAATATACCAGGAGTTAATGTAGATAGTATCTTAAGTTTATATAATGGTATTTATCACTATCTTGATGGACAGGACCGCACCGTAGGCATCCAGTTTAAAGGTGATTTATCCTATAAGCTGGGTGATAATCATCGTGGTTTGATAACGGCCGGTACGGAGTATGACTACTATGAACTGTTGGATGTCCGTTATGTATTGGGGCATAGTTATAACCAAGTGTTGGCTGATATGTCGCAATACCTTAGAGGTAATTTAGGCAAAGAACATAGCATTGATGCCTTTGCCCAATTGAAGCATATCTGGGGAAACCTGATATTGAGCGCCGGATTAAGATATGACTATAAAAAACAATATAACAATAAGATCATCCATGAGTTTTCACCACGTGTGGCATTAATTTTCCTGCAACCCAAATGGAATGTTAAGTTGAGTTATTCAAGGTCGTTCGTTGATGCTCCTTATCTTTACAGGAAAACCAATGATTTGTTGAGGGCGTCAACAGATTTGCTGCCAGAGAAACTGAAATCATGGCAGCTGACATTCCAATTGGTAAACCCTGTACCTGGTTTGATGGTGGAACTGAACGGATTTTTCAATCATTCAGATGACCTGATCTATGCGAATGGATTCTTACATGTGAATTCAACTCCATATTCAACATACGGTTTGGAACTCAGCTCTTCGTATAAGAGCAAGAGGTTCAGTGCCAACTTTTCTATGGAGGTGATGAGATCGGATGATGCTGAATATTCCACAACATTGCATCCTCATAGGATTCTCTACATGCCTAATTTTATTACCAATACAGTTTTGGCTTGGGAAATGGTTAAGAACTTAAAACTTCATACCCATATTACCACGTACAGTGGTCAGTCAGGTTTTATTGCCCATTGGAACCAATTAAACGCTATGAGGGAATTTGATGTTGCCGGACGTGTGTTGGTGGATGCAGGCGCTAACTATAAGATTGGACGTTTGGAACTGGGCGTGAATATCCATAATTTGTTTAACCTGAAGTATTATCAAGGCGGTATGAACTCGAATGGAGCCTTGCTGCAGCAAGGTCGATGGATCAAGGCAGATGTAGCGTTTAAGTTCTAACTGATGCCTGACCGTTAACTATGGAAAAAGAAAAAAAACATATTACCTTTGTCGTCAATCCTATATCCGGTACTCAGGAAAAGGAGCAGATTATTGCTTTGATCAATGAACAGCTGGATATAGATCAATATACGTTTCAGATTCAATATACCCAATATGCGGGTCATGCAGAAGAGATTGCTGCACAGTGTGCCAAAGAGGGACATTTTGCCGTGGTGGCCATTGGTGGTGATGGTACAGTGAACGAAGTGGCTCGTGCATTGACACATACATCAACTGCATTGGGTATCATTCCTTGTGGTTCAGGAAATGGTTTGGCTCGCCATATGCAAATCAGTATGCAGCCTCAAAAGGCGTTGGAGGTGATTAACGAGGGACATGTGGAAAGCATTGACTACGGTACCATTAATCGTCGCAAGTTTTTCTGTACCTGTGGGGTGGGGTTCGATGCTTTCGTAAGCTTGAAGTTTGCTGAAGCTGGGAAGCGAGGCCTAAATACGTATATTGAACAATCGCTCAATGCTTCACTGAATTATAAGCCAGAAACCTATAAAGTGACCGTTGATGGCAATGAGACAGAGACGTATCAGGCGTTTCTCATTGCCTGCGGCAATGCGGCCCAATATGGAAACAATGCCTATATTGCCCCCAAGGCCACTCTTAATGATGGTTTGCTGGATGTTACCATCCTTAATCCATTTACACCATTGGACGTGCCATCGTTGGCATTGCAGTTGTTTACCAAGACGATAGACCAGAATAGCCATATCAAGACTTTCCGCTGTAAGACCATCAACATACGTCGTGAGAAGCCTGGAGTAGTGCACTATGACGGCGATCCTGTGAATATGGGTGCCAATCTGAAAGTCAAGATACATCATGCAGGTCTGCAGGTGATAGTCCCTGCCGACGATAGCAAGAACAACTCGGTATTAGACCTGGCACAGGAAGTGATCAATGGTATTCGTCAGATAAATGAGCAATTTTTTGAGGGTATCCGTCAGCGCAACAACGAGTTAATTGATATAGGAAAGAAACAATTACAGAAACTTACCAAGATATAGTGTCTTTTGCTCGTTTTTTTCTGCATATTTCTATTGCAGATTCAAAATATTGTATTACCTTTGCATCTGCAAACCAACAATGGTGCGTTAGTTCAGTTGGTTAGAATACGTGCCTGTCACGCACGGGGTCACGAGTTCGAGTCTCGTACGCACCGCACAATAAAAGCTGCTCAATGAGCAGCTTTTATTGTTATTGTTCGCTTTTTCACTATGAATCACTTCGGCATCAAAATAAAAAAGCATTTAGTAAGTAGTTGATTCAGTGGATGTTATTATTAACTGATAATACTCATGACTCTTTTGCCTTGTTCCGCTATCTGCCATGGGGTATCGCAAAGTCATCTACGAGGGTAAGGAGATATTTCTATGGGGGTATAACAGATATCGGAACACCCCGTAGATGCCGTTCCTTCACCTCGTGGGGATTATCAGAGAAGGGGATAGATGACGGTGGCAATACTCATGATATACCTTTTGTCATGCTATCCCGTGAAGTAGCATCAATAAGTTCTGAAGTCATCCGGATATTTGAGATCCTGAGTAATTTCACCACCATACAACCTAACCCACGAGCGGAAGCTGGTGTCATCCTGCGTAAGCTCGATAATTCTGGCCCCATTAGGTTTCAAATTGTTGTAAACGGTATCACAGCCACTGAAACGGCCATACATCAAGAAGATGTCGTTCCATTTCATAGCATAGTCATTATCGTGGTCATGTCCACAAATAATAGCTTTTATATCACCCATTTCTTTCATGCTAACAAACATACCAGAATTCACAGGAGGAGAACAAGGCTCTTCCCCGAAGTTACCCTTCAAGATGCGATGGTTCTCAAGTCTAAAGGCATAGATGAACTCGGGAAGGGGAATATGGAAGAATGATAATGATGGCACTGGCTTTCCGTCATTCTGTTTGGTGAATGCCGCACTATGCTGACGATACCAGTTGATTTCAGGGAAATGGATGTAGCCCCAACCCTTTTCAATCTCCCCGGGTAATCCGCATAGACTGTTAGAATCGAAAAGATAAAACACCCACTGAGGTTTTTCTTCATTGTCTTTCGATAAGGTGATAATGTCATTGCTCACGCCATAAAGTCCTGTAACAGTAGAATTAATATTATATGGCAACGACTTAATCACATCGAAAATTTCTTGGCGGGTTAGGTCAAAATCGCTATCATGATTGCCTAACGCTACCGCAAACGGAATCTTACGTTCTGAAATGGGTGCGAAAAGCTCACGCACACTCTTTTCTGCTGGTTTCCCAAAGATGATATCACCCGTATGAATCACCAAATCTGGCTTTTCTGCATCAAGCATTTCGCATACATTTTTCAAAGCACGTTCAGAGCGAGGGTCGTCAGCTATATAATGGGTGTCGGTGAGCTGCAAGATCTTGAACTTCCCATTAGGTTTATAGGTGAAGTTCATGAACTTTTCACCTGTAGTAGTAGCAACACGTGTAGCAGCAATCCCTGATGCAGGAATAAAGCCACTCATGCTCAGCAATGCAGAATTCTTGATGAACTGCCTGCGATTAATGGATCTCTTTTCTGCCATTCTTTAACGGTTTTTACGTTGACGTTGCATCTCTTCCTGCTGTTTCTGCATCGCCTCCAAACGTGCCTGGAAGCCCGTCTTACGCATTTCATTAGGGCTTTTCTTGTTGGCTTCTAACTGCGCCAGCAACTTGGCATCATCGGTAGAATAACGCATCCAGGCCATTGTTACCACACTGATGAGGGTGCTCAGGAAGTAGTAATAGTTCAAGCCCGCAGGATAGTCGTTCAAGATGAAAAGGAATACCACAGGCATGATGTAGTTCATATATTTCATAGCTGCCATTGATGGGTTGGCACCAGTGTCCTGCATCTTCATGTTATACATCATGTAGAGCAGGTTGGTAACGCACATCAATACACAGAACAAGCTCAAGTGATCACCCAGGAACGGAATGTTAAAAGGGAAAGTTACAAACGAGTCGTAAGTACTCAAGTCATCCGCCCACAAGAAGCTCTGCTGACGCAGTTCAATAGCACTTGGAACAAACAAGAACAAGGCCATCAGGATAGGGAACTGAATGAGCATTGGCAGGCAGCCGCCCATAGGACTTACCCTGTACTGACTATACATCGTCATAATCTCCTGCTGTTTCTTCATTGCATCAGCCTCATTGGGGTATTTTGCATTGATTTCATCGACTTTTGGCTTCAGTGCTTTCATCTTGGCAGAAGATATGTAGGTCTTCCAGGTAGTAGGAAAAATCACAATCTTTACAATCAGTGTCATAAAGAGCAACACAAGCCCCATGCCCAAGCCCAGCTTAGTGAGCCAGTCGAATACGTTGATGGTAAAGAATTGGTTGATCCATCGAAGGATAGGCCATCCCAGATATACAAGTCGCTGCAAATTCCAGTCCTTTTCTCTGTTGTCATCAAGGGCAGAGAGAATCTTGTAATGGTTGGGACCGAAGTAGAAGTGCATCTCGGTTGGCTGGTTGCCTGTCGGGTCGAAGGCGGTATTCATATCAGCAGCATAGTCCTTGATATATCCACTGTTACGATCCTCCATCTTAGAGTCTAATTTGGCACTGTTAAAGCCGGTGTCACTAATCATTACTGCTGAGAAGAACTGGTTCTTGAAAGCCACCCAAGTCAGAGGCTCAGCCACTTCTTCGTGGTCTTCACTACTGGCAGACATCTCCTCTACATCGTCAGCTGTCTTGTAAGTCAACTGAGCCAGGCGGTTCTCGTAGGTATAACCCTTCTCAATCTGGCGAGCTCGCTGTCTCCATTCAATGTCAATATGGTTGTTACTGGAAGCCAGTTTGCCATTCATACCCACAGCTTGAATGTTCAGGTCCACCAGATAGGTGTCAGGATGCATGGTGTAGGTAAAGTCAACATAGCTCTCTTCTGAAGCTTTCAGACGCATCGTTACAGCCTGCTCACTTTTGTTGATAGGAGTGAAGTAGTATTCGCTGGTCTCAATAGCACCTTGGGCGTTATACAGCAGATAGTTAAGTGATACATCTCTGTCCTCAAACAGGGTAACTGGTGTTACCTTGTCCTGACTCATATACTCCTTCAGGGTTACAGAATAGAGGCTGCCACCTTTGGTGTTGAGCGTCAGCTTGGCCAAATTGTTCTCTATGCTTACCAACTCGGATGTACCTTGTGTGGCGCCGAAAAACAATGAAGCAGAGTCTTTGGAAGCTGTAGCACGCTCGTTGGCCAAAGCCGCTTCGGCCTTAGCCTGCAATTCAGCAGCACGTTGCTGCACTTGTGCTATAGAATCATAATACTGCTGTTGGGCAGCAAGTTGTTCTTGTGACGGACGGCTCAGATAGCTGAAAACAATCAATACGAGGAATATCAGCACCATGCCGGTAATGGTATTTTTATCCATTTTTTAAGCCTGTTTTATTAATAAATATAGGTATGTTAATGCCGTTTTTCGACATTTTAGCTGCAAAAGTAATAAAATAAGACTGAAGTGCCTAAAGAAAGCTGATTTTTTTCGATATTCTTGCTTGATTAAGTTATTAACATTATCTTTGCAATAAGTAATAACCATTAAAAGATTTGTAGTTGAACTATGAAAAAGAGATATCTGTCACTGCTGTGTATAGTTGCATTTTTATCGTTTTCATCGGCATGGGCCATTAATCCTGTCATTAGTTATACTCCCATTGAGAGTACGATGCCATCAGAAACTGTAAAAGTGAAGCAGTTGCCAAATTTATTGGGAAAATATTTCTTCCAAAGACAAACACCTACTGAAAAAAAGAATGTTTATAAAAACGATACTGTTTCATTCCTGTATGATAAGTATATATCCGTTTTAGATTCATTGAATAATCCTGCTACACCGCAACGATATATTCCAGTTGACCCAGACTATTATCGGTTGTTTGTTCCCGCCACTTATTATAAGTCGTCTATTGCTCAGTTATCTACTGTCAAAACAGATGCATTGTTACCCGAAGACAAACCTTCTGTTATTGATGAATCCTTATTGATAGACAAGAATCAGTTTACTACGAAAGAGCGTGTGAATAAGGTAGTTGACAAAGCTTTGATGAATTTATACTTGAACAATCCTGAGGCTATTGTCTTTACAGAAGACGAGTTAGATGCTGCAGGTGTTTTTGTGGATAACATAGCGTCGGAAGAAGTGACTAATATCAATAATGCCAAGCGTGAAATGATGGATGTGCTTACTTCCAGTTCTCCATTAGATTTGGAGCAGGAAGCTGAGGTGGAGTTGCGCAAGCCGAAATTCTGGACAGTCGCCGGAAATGGTTCATTGCAGTTCTCACAACACTATTTGTCAGACAACTGGTACAAGGGTGGTGTGAGTAGCGTTTCCATGATTGGTACTGTACAGCTGACAGCTAACTATAATGATAAGGAAAAGGTGCAGTGGGAAAACCTCTTGGATGCCAAATTGGGATTAGCTTCCACGCCGTCAGACCAAGTGCATAAGTATCTTACCAATACCGACCAGTTGCGCATTTTCAGTAAATTAGGTATTCAGGCAGCCAAGAATTGGTACTACACCGTGTCGGCAGAGTTCAAGACACAGTTTATCAATGGCTACAAATCTAATGACCCTACGTTGATATCAACCTTCCTGGCACCAGCCGATCTCACAGTGGCATTTGGTATGGATTACAAGAAAAAGACAGATAAATACACCTTTTCTTTGTTGCTTGCACCTCTTAACTGGACCATGCGCTATATTGGAAGCGATGAGGTGGATGAAACGACTTACGGACTTGATCCAGGAAAGCATGTAAAGCATAACTTTGGTTCTCAAATTCAGCCTACTATTACATGGAACATTGCCAAAAACATCACTTTAGAGTCGCGTCTCGACTACCTTACCAGTTACAAATGGGTACGTATAGAGTGGGAGAATACTCTTAATTTGGCTATTAACAGATTCCTTTCTACAAAAGTGTATGTACATGCTCGCTACGATGACAGTGCAACACCATTGAATGGCAGTACGAGTTATTTCCAGTTGAGTGAGTTGCTTAGCTTTGGTTTGAGTTATAGTTGGTAAAAGGTAAAATTATTTTGTCCTTACAAAAATATACATTATTTTTGCAGTGAAATTTAATGACTAAATAATCGTCACATGAAAGAAGATGTTGTGAAGCACAGTGGATTAGTGCAGAAAATTGAAAAGAATTTCTTGCAAGTGAAAATAGTGCAGACCACATCCTGCTCGTCGTGCAGTATTAAAAATCACTGTACATCGGCGGAATCTAAAGAGCATCTTATTGATGTGTATGACAAAGAAGCTAGTCAATACCGTGTGGGTGATGAAGTATGGATAATGGGTTCTACCAGTATGAGCCGCTTGGCTGTATGGTATGGTTACTTGTTGCCATTGATTATTCTTATGGTATTGGTGATAGGTCTGTCAAAATGGTGGGGCAACGATAACGAGCTGTCGGTAGCACTGTATTCTTTAGCATGTGTGGCTATCTACTATCTGTTGCTTTACTACTTCGGCAAGGACAAAATGAAGAAGACCTTCAGGTTCACAATTTCGAAAAAGAATTAGTAAAACGAATATAATCAACAACTTAATAAAACTAACTAATTTTATGAATGTAATTCTGATAGCAGTAATCTCAATAGGAGTTATAGCGTTGGTGGCAGCACTGGTGCTTTATGTGGCTTCTAAGAAGTTTGCTGTGCACGAAGACCCGCGTATCGCAAAGATAGCCGAGGTTTTGCCTCAGGCCAACTGTGGCGGTTGCGGTTATCCTGGTTGTAGCGGTTTGGCAAGTGCCATCGTGAAAGCTGGCTCTTTGGAAGGTAAATCCTGTCCTGTCGGAGGTCAGCCTGTGATGGAGAAAGTAGCTGCCGTGATGGGACTTGTGGCTGATGCTAAAGACCCCATGGTGGCTGTGGTACGTTGTAATGGTACCTGTGCCAACCGTCCCCGCGTCAACCGGTATGACGGTGTGAAGAGCTGTGCTATTGCAGCTGCGCTTTATGGTGGTGAAACAAGTTGTAGCTATGGCTGTCTGGGCTATGGTGACTGCACCATGGCCTGTAAGTTTGATGCCATCCACATTAACCCAGAGACAGGTTTGCCTGAGGTTGATGATGAAAAATGTACAGCCTGTGGAGCTTGCTCTAAGGCTTGTCCTAAGGGAATTATAGAGCTGCGCAAGAAAGGTGTGAAGAACCGCCGTGTATATGTGCGTTGTGTCAATAAAGATAAAGGAGCTCTCACTCGTAAAGCATGTACCGTTGGTTGTATAGGCTGTGGCAAATGCGAAAAGACTTGTCCGTTTGGGGCCATCACCGTAGAAAACAATCTGGCATACATTGATTATAATAAGTGCAAGTCATGCCGTAAGTGTGTCGAAGTTTGTCCTACACACGCCATTATCGACTTGAACTTCCCACCAAAACCAGCTAAACCGGCTGCTCCAGCTGCTGAAGCCGACAAGCCAGTAGCTAAGCCTGCTGAAGCCGTTCAGTCAACTGCTCCTGTGGCTATGCCAAGTGCTGCATCCATTGTGTCACTGTTACCACAAGCCAACTGTGGTGCCTGCGGTTTCGACGATTGCCCTGCCTTTGCTGCAGCTATCGTAAAAGACGGTGGAATAGGAGATAAGTCTTGCTCTGTAGGAGGTGACGAGGTAATGGCTAAGATTGCCGACTTGCTGAAGAACGGTCCTAAGGCGCCTGCCGAAGCACCTAAGGCTGAAGCAGCTCCTGCACCAGTAGAGCAACCAGCTGTGGCAAAGACCGCTGCTCCTGCTGTTGAGTTGGTGAACATTGCTGCTCACCCCAAGGTAGATGTGGTAGCAAAGATTGCAGCCCAGGCATTGGCAAATGCAGCCAAGCACCCTGTTAAAGCCGATGCGGCAGTAGTAGATACTACGCCGATAGTACCTGTTAAGACCACAGGTTTGGTGGCCATCAAGCGAGCTGCCAAGACGCAAGAAGAGGCTGTAGCTGTAGTTGAGAAGATTGCATCTACATTATTATAATTCAGAGAAATAAAGAACAATAATATTATGTTGAAGACATTTTCAATCGGAGGAGTTCATCCTCACGGAAATAAACTTTCAGCAGGTCAGCCTATCGTCAAGGCTGCCATTCCAGCCAAGGTTGCCATCTTGTTGGGACAGCACATTGGCGCACCCGCCAAGCCTATTGTGGCAAAGGGCGATACGGTGAAGGTGGGACAGAAGATTGCGGAGCCTGGTGGTTTCGTCTCAGCTGCTATCCACTCATCTGTCAGTGGAAAGGTCTCAAAGATTGATAACATTATCGATGCCAGTGGCTATTCTAAACCTGCTATCTTCATTGATGTGGAGGGGGATGAGTGGCTTGAGAGCATTGATCGTTCAGACACGTTGGTAAAGGAGTGCACACTCACTCCAGAAGAAATTAACAAGAAAGTGGCCGAGATGGGTATTGTCGGTTTAGGTGGCGCATGCTTCCCAACACAGGTGAAACTCTCTCCACCTCCTGCTTTCAAACCTGAGTGTGTGGTGATTAATGGTGCTGAATGTGAACCATATCTTACAGCTGACCATCGTTTGATGCTGGAACATGCCCCTGAGATCATGGTAGGAGTGAGCATCCTTATGAAATCTATGCGTGTGAACAAGGCATACATTGGCGTGGAGAACAATAAGCCAGATGCTATAGCAGCCTTAGAGAAAGCTGCCAAAGATTTTTCTGGCATCGAGATTGTGCCACTCAAGATGAAATATCCACAAGGAGGTGAGAAACAGCTGATACAGGCTATAACTGACAAGTATGTAGGTAGTGGAGCGTTACCTATTTCTACTGGCGCCTTGGTACAGAATGTGGGAACCGCTTTTGCTGTATATGAGGCCATTCAGAAGAATAAACCGTTGTTTGAACGCGTGGTGACTGTTACGGGCAAGTCGGTTAAACAACCTGGTAATTTCTTGGCACGCATTGGAACACCTATCCAACAACTTATTGATGCTTGTGGAGGCATACCTGAAGATACAGGCAAGATTATCAGCGGTGGTCCTATGATGGGTAAGGCACTGGTTAACACCGAGGTGCCAACCGCCAAGGGTACGTCTGGAATCACCATATTAAATAAGAAGGATGCCAAGCGTGGTGAACCGCAGCCTTGTATCCGTTGTGCCAAGTGCGTAAGTGCCTGTCCAATGGGCTTGGAGCCATACCTCATGGCACAGTTAGCTGAGCATGCAGAATTCGAGAGATTAGAGAAAGAAGACATTATGGACTGCTTGAGTTGCGGCGCTTGCCAGTTCACCTGTCCTGCCAATCGTCCGTTGCTGGATTATATCAGCTTGGGCAAGACAAGGGTAGGAGCTATCATTCGTGCCCGCAGCACAAAAAAATAATCTAAAATGGAAAATAAGTTATTAGTATCACTTTCGCCCCACGATCATGCCAATGATAGTGTGCAGAAGAATATGTATGGTGTGCTCATTGCACTGATACCTGCATTTCTGGTGTCACTCATCGCCTTTGGCATTGGTGCATTGGTGGTTACTGCTGTATCGGTAGCTGCCTGCGTGTTCTTCGAGTGGGCCATCAGCAAGTATATCTTGAAACGTGAACGCCTCACCATCACTGATGGTTCTGCCATCATCACGGGCGTATTGCTGGCGTTTAACCTGCCATCGAACCTGCCGATATGGATTATCATAATTGGTGCCCTGTTTGCCATTGGTGTGGGCAAGATGTCGTTTGGCGGTTTGGGCTGTAACCCGTTCAATCCAGCACTGGCAGGGCGTATCTTCCTGCTGATTTCTTTCCCGGTGCAGATGACCTCATGGCCACAGGCGGGACAGTTGATGTCATACACCGACGCTGTAACAGGAGCAACACCACTGTCATTGATGAAACAAGCAGTAAATGGTAATCCGGCTGCTTTGGGCGATTTGCCAGATGCATTGGGCATGTTGTTAGGTAATAATATAGGTGGTTCATTAGGTGAGGTCAGCGCTTTGGCATTGCTTCTTGGTGGCGCCTATATGTTGTGGAAAAGAATTATTACTTGGCACATCCCTGTGTCAATACTTGCTACGGTGCTCGTGTTTGCCGGTGTTATGTATCTGGTAGATCCAACGGTATATCCATCGCCAGAGTATCACTTGCTTAGTGGTGGTTTGATGCTGGGTGCCATCTTCATGGCTACAGATTATGTGACCTCTCCGATGAACTATCGCGGACAGCTGATTTATGGTGTTTGCATTGGTCTCATCACGATGGTTATTCGTTTCTGGGGGTCCTATCCGGAAGGTATGTCGTTTGCCATTTTCATTATGAATGCATTCGTGCCCCTTATCAATACGTATGTTAAACCTCAAAGATTCAGCAGTAGGGCTGTCAGTGTGAAGAAATGAAGAAATTAGAATCATCATTAAAGAACATGGTGTTGGTGCTAACAGGCATCACCATTATTTGTGTAGGTCTGCTGGCTGCCATGAACGAGGTGACCAAAGAACCTATCGCCGCTGCTAACGCTAAAACGCTGAGCGATGCAGTGAAAGCCGTAGTTCCTGGTTTTGACAATAATCCTATTCAGGAGATGAAGATACAAGATATCGATGGTGTATCTTATAAGATTTATCCTGCAATGAAGGGTAGCGAGTATATAGGTGCTGCTGTAGAAAGTACAGTAATGGGTTTTGGCGGCGAACTAACAATCCTCGTTGGTTTTAACAAGGACGGTCAAATTAATGACTATTCTTTATTAAATCATGCTGAGACACCTGGCTTGGGCGCAAAGGCCGACAGCTGGTTTAAAAAAGGTGCCAAGGGTGACATAACAGGAAAGAGTCCTAAGGATGGCCCGCTTACAGTAAGTAAGGATGGTGGTCAGATTGACGCTATTACGGCTTCTACTATTACGTCGCGTGCCTTTTTGAAGGCTGTTAATGCAGCATACGCTGCTTTCTCTGGCCAGTCTGTTGATGGCGCAACTGGTGCCACACAAAAGGCTACAAGTCAAGTAATTGTTTTATCAGACACCACAAAGGGTGCCGCTAAATAATAGGAGGGGATGTAATTATGAGTAACTTGAAAGTTTTGATAAACGGTATCATAAACGAGAACCCCACTTTTGTGTTGATGTTGGGTATGTGTCCTACGTTGGGTACTACATCGAGCGCTATTAATGGAATGTCTATGGGGTTGGCCACCATGTTTGTGCTTATCTGCTCGAACACCGTAATTGCGGCTGTAAAGAATGTTATTCCTAATATGGTGCGCATTCCTTCGTTTATTGTTATTATTGCCTCTTTTGTAACGCTTTTGCAAATGGTGATGCAAGCATACATGCCTGATTTGTATAAGACGTTAGGGTTGTTTATCCCACTTATCGTGGTGAATTGTATCGTATTGGGTCGAGCTGAGGCCTTTGCTTCTAAAAACGGCCCGGTGTCATCATTCTTCGATGGTGTAGGTATAGGCTTAGGCTTCACTTTGGCACTCACGCTTTTAGGTGCTGTACGTGAGCTGTTGGGTACTGGTAAGATGTTTAACCTTTCTCTCATTCCTGAGGATTATGGTATGTTGCTCTTTGTGCTGGCTCCTGGGGCTTTCATAGCACTGGGCTACCTTTGTGCCATTGTCAATAAGATGAGAGAAGCAAAATAATGATGGATTATGGAACTGTTATTAATATTCATAGCGGCGATTTTCGTCAACAACATCGTATTTTCACAGTTTTTGGGTATCTGTCCGTTTTTAGGCGTATCGAAGAAGATTGATACAGCTTTGGGCATGAGTGCAGCTGTGGCGTTTGTACTTACGTTGGCTACTATTGTTACTTATCTCATCCAGAAGTATGTCCTTGATGCTTTCGAACTGCAGTATTTGCAGACCATTACGTTCATCTTGGTTATTGCTTCGCTGGTACAGATGTTGGAGATAGTGCTGAAAAAGGTGTCACCATCGCTCTATCAGGCTCTGGGTGTGTTCCTGCCACTTATCACGACCAATTGTGCGGTGTTAGGTGTGGCTATCTTAGTAATTCAGAAAGATTTCGATTTGCTTACGGGCGTTGTATATGCTTTTGCGACCGCTATAGGCTTTGGTTTGGCACTAACCCTGTTTGCTGGTATTCGCGAACAGATGAGCTTGGTAAACATCCCTAAAGGCATGAGGGGAACACCTATTGCTCTCATCGTGGCAGGTTTGTTGGCTATGGCGTTTATGGGCTTCAGTGGCGTGGTAAAAGTTTAAAACAATAATGAAGGCAACTATCTTCACAGACAGTTGCCTTCACACCGAAATTCAAATAAGTGATTTGATAAATCAAACCTTTGCAAAGGTATATAGTTTTCAACACAAAAGCAAGAGATTTGTAATATATTTTTGTTATTATAAAGACCCATGATAAAAAACAGCTTATATATAATATGCTTTGCAATTAGTACTTTTCTCTTGCCTTCAAATCTTGCAGCTCAGCATCGCTTTAAATTATTCCATAAAATTGACAGTGTTCTTGATATAAGGCAACTGAAGTCTAAGATTGACACTAACTATGTGTCTCGTCCGGATCATCATTTGACGCTACGCTTGATTAACAATATCTCTGGCACTGACTTTACCCTCAAGGCTATTGATGAACAAGATGAAGATGTAGATTTTCGTTTCAAAGATCCCATTCGACATACCATCACACTTGGTGCCAATTATCGTGGTCTTGCGGTTTCTATAGCTTTTAATCCGTCACATTTGTTTGGCAAGAAAACCAGTACCGAGATTAATGTCAATTCCTACAGCAACCGATATGGTTTCGATTTTATTTATGAGACCAACGGTCAATTTGAAGGCGAGATTGATTGGGGTGGTGAAGAGTATGATTTAAATACTGAGATTCGCGAAAAGAGTCTTACTATTAATGGTTACTATGCCTTTAATGGTCGTAAGTTCTCTTATCCGGCTGCTTTTAGTCAGTCCTATATACAAAAACGTAGTGCAGGCAGTCTCATGGCTGGACTTTCATATCACCGTACATCTGTTTCTATAATGCAAGATGAGGATATTGAATATGATAGTGAAGATATCCGAAAGTTTAAACTAAGCTATGCCAGTGTAGGAGTTGGCTATGGATATAATTTTGTGCCCAACAGCAGATGGCTTATCCATCTTTCCACGTTACCCACAATTGTTTTTTGGCGTGACAACAAAATCATCAAGATGGTAGGTGTAGAAGCAATGGGTTCTACTTTTCCAGAGATAGCTATTGTAGCGCGTTTCTCTTTGGTACATTATTTCAAACACTTCTTCATGGGCCTAACTACGGTATATAATTACACATCTGCAGGCGACTATGATTACTTTCGTCTCAGACATAATAAATGGCGCAGCCGTATCATCATAGGCAAACGTTTTTAGTGAGCGCTGGCATGAAATTGGATATAAGTAAGCAGACAATAAAGCAAAACCCCAATTGATATTTCAGAATAAATCGAGTTGATGACTGTTGTCATAAACTTCTTTCTTTAATTTCAGCAACTCTTTCTTTGACAATTTAGGAGAGGGCTTCTGTTTTTCTATATTGTTGCCATCAGGGTAGGTACCTGTTTGTCGCAGGTAGCGATAAACGGTAGAATAGCTGCGAATGTTCAGCAAAGTCATGATGTGGCTTACAGGCAGACCGTTATCATATAATTGGCGGCATTGTTGGGGCTTGTCTTTGTTACGCTTGTTCATAGAGCCTTCCTTACGCCCGAATTTTACGCCTTTTTTTTCAGCCTCTTTCCGACCTTCATATACACGGGCCATAAACACGTCTTTCTTAAGAGACAAGAGGCATTGGACAATGTGACTGAGTACTTGCCCAGTAAGACCGTTCGTATTGAAATTATCGTCCAGCGAGATGAAGGTGACTTCCATATTGACAAACTCATTGAGAAGTATCAAAACCTTCTCGATCTGAGTACCGATGCGATCAAGGCGACATACTATGAAGGTATCGCCCGCCCGCAAGCTATCAAGGCATTTTTTCAGCTTAGGTCTATCGGCACGTACGCCAGCAAGGGTTTCCTGATAGATGCGTTCGCAACCAGAATCTTGCAGTCTCTTGACTTGCTGCTCAAGCGTTTGCTCAACTTCGCTGCTGTATGCATAACCTACCTTCATAGCTATATTTATTTAGTACCTTCCCCAAATTATTTTGTGATGTCAAATAAATAAGTCAGTTTAATACTAATAGTAGTGTTGGCAGAACGACCGAAATAGTCTTGTTTCTCGTTGCCGAAAAAGTCTGATAATGCATAATAATACCTGCCTTCCAGCAGGAAATTGCCTGTCTTGCGGGTTTTAAGCTCAAGGCCTATGCCACCGGTTATACCATAATCGAACTTGTGCTTTACGTCCAGCGTGTGCTGCTCAACTACTATACCCGACACACTGTCCCAGTCACCACTAATTTTGCTGCTGTCACTCAAATAAAAACCAATCTGTGGGCCACCATCGATGAAGAACTGAAATTTCTTGCCAAAAGCCAGATGTGCCAGGAAAGGAATATCAACATAGTTAAGTGTGCGTTGGAATTGTAAGTCGTCAAAACCCTCAACAAACTCTTTCCATCCATGCTGTGAATAATTCACCTCCATGCGGATGCCACAGGTCATGCCGAAATATTTCTCTGAGATATAGCGTCCTGTTACACCAAACACTGTGCCCATAAGCTGATTCTGGCGTACGGTCGGAGAGAACTGTGCACTGGTTAGATTGACACCAGCATTAACACCTACAGAAAAATTGTTCTGTAAATCGCCCACTTGTGCAGAAGCAACTGTTGAAAAGGCAACAGTCACTACAAAAAGCCCTATGAAACGGAGCTTTTTCATTGGTCAAAATCAAGTTTAATCAATTCAAACTTAGGCGTGAATCTTACGAAAAATACTTTCTTGTTGATAAAACCACCCCAGTTGTTTACTCGGTCGAACTTAAATCCAGTTTGCATAGGCGTAAGTCTCATCTTATCAAGGTTATTCTCCAAACCCGAACCATATTGAGCCAAACCTTTGAGGAAAAAGAAACCTGTGTCAAAACCTAACATTCCGTATTTTGGATAACGGTCTTCCATATCCTTACCATACCAACGCCTGAAGCTGGAGTTAAAGCTACGTGGAGCTGCCAATAGGTTGTTGGTATAGAACGAAGTATAGAAATATGTGTCAAGTTCAAAAAAAGCCGACAGATGGTCTTTTGTATAGGTTTGCCATTCAGGATAGCCAAACAAATGTACTTCAGCATTGACTTTCTCTTTGTAAAGTGAATCGTTCATCATTGCAGTCAGCTGAGGCAACGCCTTTATAAGCACAGTGTTGCTACCAGAAGTAGGAACAAAAATGTTCGATTTGTCTTTTTGCAATGCCTCTTTCATCTGCTCAGCAGTAGCATCCTCACTCAGATTGGTAAAAGACAATTTCTTGTTGGTTAACTCTTCACGGAACCCCTTGATAAATTCGGCCTTCTCTTCAGCGCCAGTAGTGGCATTGATGAAAATCACGTGAGCGCGAGGGAACTGACGTACGAAATGCTCATACACCTCAGAGTATAGATACGATTGAGGGGTATTGATTTGATAGATGTCAGGATTGCGATACACCGTGTTGTCACGACTGGTAAATGGAATTACCAGGCGGATATGATGCTTGCTCGCAAAATCGGCCATAGGCTTAATCTGCTCTGTGTAAAGCGGACCAAAGATAACATCCATCTGTTGCATCTCAGGTTTTGCTAAAATTGAATTTACAGAAGCCACCGTTGAACCAGAGTCATAGGTGTAGAGGTCGATTGATGTGCCTGTGCGTTTCAAACTATCCACTGCCAATAAAAATCCCTGATAGTACTCCAGCATACGAGCACTTTCGGCCTTACCTTGTTCTCCTGGAACTAACGGTAACACCACAGCTGCTTTGATGACACTGATTTTCTGTTCAGTAACCTTATTTTGACTAAACAGTTCCGCATCGGTTGGCGTCTTCTCAGGTTGGGCTGTTGCACTCTGCTGTGCTTTAGGATAAGGGATACATAGTAATTTGCCCCTTTTCAATTTCTTGGCATCGCTTATTTCAGGATTGGCATCCAACAATTCCTGCTCTGTGATACCATACTTACGAGCAATGCTAAATACCGTTTCTTTTCTTTCCACCTTGTGCATTTCCTTGCATCGGCTCTGCACAGGACCAGGAATGCCCTGTTGTACTTTAGACGCCTCTGGCTGTGAGGGCTGTACCTGTGCGGCAGGTACTTCTGTTGTCGCACTTTCCTTAGGGATGTTCACTACCTGTCCAAAGCGGAAGTTTTTCTCGTTCAAACCGGGATTGGCATCAAGTATGGATTTTACAGACACCTTGTACTTCTGCGATAAACCATACAGTGTCTCTCCTTGTAGTATGGTATGGAAAGTGCCCTGGTCGGTAATAGTGTCAGGACGAGGTACTTTCAGTTGTTTGCCCTCAACAATCACCTGATCACTGCCTGGGTTGAGTTTTACAATGGCATCCACTGTAGTGCCATACATATTTGAAATAGAGTAGAGACTCTGACCTTTCTGAATCGTGTGAATAATGTATGTCTGGTTCTCTTGTGCATAAGCTTGGCACCAAACCATCATAGCCAACAGGAAAATTAGGCATACTTTACTATAAATCTTCATTTTTTTGTGTTTTTATACTGATTCTACGTATAGGCATAACAAACCTTGTTGCAAAAATACAATTATTAATTGAAATAATCTGTCAGTTGATATACTTTTTTACATAGGGTTTTGTTTTTGACATACTTTTCTTTTATTTTTGTGGTGCAAAATTGGAGTTATGAGCGAAAAGACCGACTATATATACGTTTATGGTGCCCGAGTACATAATCTTAAAAACATCGATGCAACCATACCCAGACACAGTTTGACCGTAATGACTGGCCTTAGTGGAAGTGGCAAGTCTTCGTTAGCATTCGATACCATTTATGCCGAAGGACAACGCCGCTATATTGAGACCTTCTCAGCTTATGCCCGCAATTTCTTGGGTAACCTCAATCGTCCTGATGTGGATAAGATTACTGGATTGAGTCCTGTTATATCTATCGAACAGAAGACTACTAACAAGAATCCACGTTCTACAGTTGGCACCACCACTGAGATTTATGACTACCTTCGTTTGCTTTTTGCTCGTGCAGGTGAAGCTTATTCCTACCTTTCAGGCGAAAAAATGGTGAGATACACAGAAGAACAGATACTTGACCTTATATTGCATGATTACCTGGGCAGACGCATTTATATATTAGCACCCTTGGTAAAGAGCCGCAAGGGTCATTATCGTGAATTGTTTGAGACTATTCGCAGGAAAGGCTTTATCAACGTGCGTGTGGATGGAGAAATCAAAGAAACGGTTCCTGGCATGAAAGTTGATCGCTATAAGAATCACGATATCGAAGTGGTGATTGACAAACTGAAAGTGAATGATAAAGACGATGTAAGGTTAAAGAATAGCGTGAACAACGCTATGCAACAGGGTAGTGGTCTGATGCTTATATTAGATGCGGAAACTGGTCAGATAAAGCATTACAGTAAACTGTTGATGGATCCTGTTTCAGGCTTGTCATATCCAGAGCCGGCACCGCATAGCTTCTCATTCAATTCTCCTCAAGGAGCTTGCCCTAAGTGCAAAGGATTGGGGGTGGTAAGTCAAATAGATATTGATAAAGTGATTCCTGACCGTCACATTTCTGTTAGAGAAGGAGGTATTGTTCCGTTAGGTAAGTTCAAGAACAGTATGGTGTTCTGGCAAATAGAGGCTGTGTTGGAAAAATACGAGGCTACACTTGATACACCTATCAGTGAACTTAGTGATGAAACCATTGATGAAATCCTATACGGAACCTCTGACCGTGTCAGGATAAAGAGCTCGCTAATAGGAACTTCCTCTGATTATTTCGTTAATTTCGAAGGAGTCGTGAAGTATATCTCTATGTTACAGGACAGCGATGCTTCGGCTACAGAACAAAAGTGGGCAGAGCAGTTTGCCAAAACAACCGTATGTCCTGAATGTGGGGGAGCCAAGCTGAACAAGATTGCTCTTTCGTACCGCCTGCATGACAAGAATATATACGAACTTTCATGCATGGATATCAGTGAATTATATGAATGGATGCAGCAAGTCAATCCTTTCTTGTCACATAAGCAGGGGATCATAGCTGCAGAGATATTGAAAGAAATCAAAACCCGGTTGAAATTTCTGTTGGATGTAGGCTTGGAATACCTCTCGTTAGACCGTTCTTCCGCCAGTCTGTCAGGAGGAGAGAGTCAGCGCATTCGTTTGGCCACCCAGATAGGCTCGCAGTTAGTGAATGTACTCTATATTCTTGACGAACCGAGTATTGGTTTGCACCAACGTGACAACCAGCGACTCATCAATTCCTTGAAGGCACTGAGGGATTTGGGAAACACCGTGATTGTGGTGGAACATGATAAGGATATGATGTTGTCTGCTGACTACATAATTGATTTAGGTCCCAAAGCGGGTAGGTTGGGAGGAAAGGTCGTCTATCAAGGCACACCACAAGAAATGATGCAAACCCACACGCTAACCTCACAATACCTGAATGGTGAGAAACGTATTGAGGTGCCCCAACAACGCCGCCCAGGCAATGGAAAGAAGCTTGTTATCAGGGGTGCTTCCGGTAATAACCTGAAGCATATCGATGTGGAATTCCCGTTGGGTAAACTAATCTGTGTGACAGGCGTTTCCGGTAGTGGTAAATCCACGCTTATCAATGAGACGCTGCAACCCATCTTGTCTAAAAAGTTCTATCGTTCGTTGCAAGACCCCTTGCCATACGACAGCATCGAGGGCATTGAATATATTGATAAGGTGGTGAATGTGGACCAATCGCCCATTGGCAGGACACCACGTTCCAATCCAGCTACTTATACTAATGTTTTTACCGATATCCGCAACCTGTTTGTGGATTTGCCAGAGGCTAAAATCAGAGGCTATAAGCCAGGGCGCTTCTCGTTCAATGTAAAGGGTGGACGATGTGAAGCCTGTCAGGGCAACGGCTACAAGACCATTGAGATGAATTTCCTGCCCGATGTATATGTTCCTTGTGAGGTATGTCACGGCAAACGTTACAACCATGAAACCTTGGAGGTGAGGTTCAAAGGCAAAAGCATAGCCGATATTCTCGATATGACTATCAACCAAGCAGTTGAATTCTTTGAGAACGTGCCCGCTATCTTGAACAAGATAAAGGTGATTCAAGAGGTAGGGTTGGGCTACATAAAACTTGGACAGTCATCAACCACCTTGTCAGGCGGTGAGAGCCAGCGAGTTAAGTTGGCTACAGAGCTTAGCAAACGAGGTACTGGCAAGACACTCTATATCCTTGATGAACCCACCACAGGTCTGCATTTTGAAGACATCAGGGTGTTGATGGACGTACTGAACCGTTTGGTAGATCAAGGAAATACCGTAGTGGTCATTGAACACAACTTGGATGTAATCAAGATGGCCGACTATATCATCGATATGGGACCAGAAGGCGGAAAAGGAGGTGGAACCGTCCTATCTACAGGAACTCCTGAAGAGGTGGCAATGAGCGAAAAGGGCTATACCCCACAATTTTTACGCGAAGAATTGAAAAATCATGTTTGACGACATTAAGAAAAGGCTTTTTTAATGCATCTAATAATATTCATGACTATACTTCATCTTGTGTGGAAAAGCTTCTTAAAATCATTGTGCTCACGTAGCAGTTGTTCTAAAAGTTCTCGTTGATACAAACGTCCAATGGATATATTATCTTTTGTACCTTTGCTCACTACATCATAAGCATAGTCAATAGCATCATTATTCGTATTTGCCCTATATACACGGAATTGGGTGGCAAGGTTAAAGCACAACTGGAAACACTGGTTGCCATGCAACTCTTCAGCTGAAGGGCCGGCTTTAAGGATTTGTTTCAATTTGAACAGACAGAACATGTGAAAACTGTTTTTCACAACCCATTGAGCTCTTTTGATTTCCTTAATGGCTACTTTAAAGATTTCTGTCTTTTGGTGTTTGCGCACATGAAGTGTGACTGAATCTGCATCTAACTTTGTGCAAAGGCAGAATGAATGATGATTTGCTCCGGGCAGCATGTAAGCGTTAAGATGATACCATTCGCCCAATTCAGGTACCATTGGCTGGCTTCTTTCTTTAACCATGAAAATATTATTATGGTAAACACTTCCTTTTTTCTAATGAGATTGAGCGGAGTCGGAACGCAAAGCCAAGATCGCTTGGAAGTGTGTCAGAGAGGCGCGCAGCCTAATTATTACAAGTTTGGTACAAAGATAGGCTTTATTTTGATACAACAATGTTAAAGTGTCTGTTTTTTTTTTAATGCATCCATTTTCTTCAAATCCATCCATTTTCAAGTTATGAGTATGATAATGTCTGTCCATAAGAAAAGTTTTATATAATTGTTTTGCGATTTTCCAAAAGATTATTATCTTTGTACTTTAAAGTATTCAAAATATAATTAATATTAACACAATAAATTTTTAATACTATGTTTGAAGGACAACCGAAAGGCCTGTGGGCATTAGCCTTGGCCAATACTGGTGAACGTTTTGGCTACTACACCATGATAGCCGTATTCGCACTGTTTTTGAGAGCTAACTTCGGTCTGAGTGCAGGAGTTGCAGGAACCATCTACAGCTCATTCTTAATGTTCGTTTATTTCTTCCCGTTGATTGGTGGTATGCTTGCCGACAAGTTCGGTTTTGGCAAGATGGTTACCACAGGCATCATCGTCATGTTTTTAGGCTACTTGCTTCTTTCTATCCCACTAGGAGGTGTTGATCCTGCTACAGGTCAGACTGATATGATAGCGATGGGTGCTATGATAGCAGCTCTGCTGGCTATAGGTTTTGGCACGGGTTTGTTTAAGGGCAACTTACAAGTAATGGTAGGCAATCTATACGATGATCCTGCTTATGCAGCTAAGCGTGACTCTGGCTTCCAGCTTTTTTATATGGCTATCAATATTGGTGCTTTGTTTGCACCTACAGCAGCCATCAAAATAAAGGATTGGGCTGAGAATTCATTGGGCTTCAGTGGAAACGATGCTTACCATTTCTCATTTGCCGTAGCTTGTGTTTCGCTGATAGTATCCATCGCCATTTATTATATTTTCCGTTCTACCTTTATTCATACAGAGGGGGGCAAACGTGCTGTTGCCAGTGTTTCTAATGAACCAGAACTGAGTCCAAAGGAAACCAAGGATCGCATCGTGGCATTGTGCTTGGTTTATGCTGTGGTGATTTTCTTCTGGATGGCTTTCCATCAGAATGGTTTGTCGCTGACTTATTTTGCTAATGAGTTTACTGCACAGAGTTCATCTGGTTTAGAAAGTATGGCTTTTGATGTGATTAACCTAGTAATGATTATCATCATTGTATATGCTGGATTTATGTTATATGATGCCAAGACCGCAAAAAGCAGAATCATTGCTTGTGGTGTGATTATTCTTGCCTTGCTGGTATTGTTTTACAAGTATCTTAATCTTGATGGACAAGTGGAAGTAAGTGCTCCTATTTTCCAGCAATTCAATCCTTTTTATGTAGTAGCACTGACTCCTGTCAGCATGGCGCTCTTTGGTTATCTGGGTCGTAAGGGAAAGGAACCTACTGCCCCTCGTAAGATTGCATATGGTATGTTGATAGCTGCATTGGCTTATTGTGTTATGGCAGCTTTCTGCGTTGGCTTGCCTAAGCCTCAAACCGAGTTGGACGCTGATGGTATCATGGTGGCTAAGCATGTGGCAGATGTGACACCTAACTTACTAATAGGTACTTATTTAATTCTAACATTTGCAGAATTGTTATTAAGCCCTATGGGAATTTCCTTCGTAACCAAGGTGGCTCCTCCTAAATATAAAGGTATGATGATGGGTGGCTGGTTTGTTGCTACTGCTATAGGTAACCAGTTGGTAATGGTTGGTGGTTTGTTATGGGGTCCTCTGCCATTATGGGCTGTATGGAGCGTATTTATAGCTCTTTGCCTGCTCTCTGCTCTGTTTATGTTTGTAATGATGAAACGATTAGAAAAAGTCGCAAGATAAAATGTGATTAACAAAGAGACGGGGTATCAAAACCCCGTCTCATCATTTTATAGATGATGTTGAAAATCCGCAAAGCAACTATCGATGACTGCCAACTCATTCACGAGTTAGC
This sequence comes from uncultured Prevotellaceae bacterium, assembly GCA_900313715.1. GTDB lineage: Bacteria > Bacteroidota > Bacteroidia > Bacteroidales > Bacteroidaceae > Bacteroides. Next base: position 1,586 of record OMSH01000183.1, on the reverse strand, counting down.
CGAACAGGTCTTTCCCTTGACCTACAAAGACATTATCACACCAGAACAATGTGACTTCATGATGGATTGGATGTATAGCATCCCTAACCTGCAGAAGCAAATGTTGGAGGACGGGCACATTTACTTCCTGACTTCAGATGACGAAGGCCACGACATAGGTTACATTAGCGTGCAACAACAAGGCGATCACCTCTGGCACTTACAGAAAATCTATGTTCTGCCTCAGTATCAAGGCTTGAAGGCTGGCAAGTTCATGTTCCTGGAAGCACTAAAGTATATAAAGAAGGTACATCCAGAACCTTGTGTCGTAGAACTGAACGTAAATCGCAACAATAAAGCTGTAGCCTTTTATGAGCACATGGGAATGCACAAGGACCGTCAAGGAGATTTTCCTATAGGTAACGGTTTCTATATGAATGACTATATTATGGCTATAAACATTTAACCTTAATTATATATAGCAAAATGAAAAAACTTATACTCTTGGCTTTGCTTGCTGGAGCCCTTGTTTCTTGCGATAGCGGAAATGCAGAAAAAACAAGCGATCAAGTAGATGAACAAGATAAGGCTGCTTTCCTTCCTCCTTTGATGGGATGGAGTTCTTGGAATACCTATCATGTAAATATCAATGAAGAACTGATTAAGCGTCAGGCAGATGCAATGGTGAGTCAGGGACTGAAAGATGTGGGCTATCTCTACATCAATACTGACGATGGTTTCTTTGGTTGGCGTGATGAAACAGGATTGATGCATGCTCATCCAGATCGTTTTCCTAATGGCATGAAGCCAGTTGCTGACCATATCCATTCATTAGGACTTAAAGCAGGTATCTATTCTGATGCAGGTACTAATACTTGTGGCTCAATGGGCGACAATGACGAGCGTGGTATTGGCTCAGGCCTTTATGGGCATGAGCAGCAAGACATGGATTTGTATTTAAAAGAGTGGGGGTTTGATTTCATCAAGATTGATTATTGTGGTGGCAGTGAACTTGGCTTGGATGAACATCAGCGTTATGCTGAGATTGTCGATGCCATTCACAAAACAGGTCGTGATGATGTGAGTATTAACATCTGTCGTTGGGCTTACCCAGGTGCTTGGGCTGCTGAGTTGGCACGCTCATGGCGCATGAGCGGTGATATCCAAGATGGTTGGAGCTTTGTAAAGAGCATCATAGGCGAGAGCCTCTATTTGTCAGCGTTTGCACACGACGGTCATTACAATGATATGGATATGCTGGAGATTGGTCGTAGTCTCACCCCTTCAGAAGAAGAGGTACACTTCGGCATCTGGTGCATCATGAGCTCACCGCTGCTCATTGGTTGTGATATGACCAACATACGTGAATCTTCATTGAACTTGCTGAAAAACAAAGAACTAATAGCCATCAATCAGGATAGGTTAGGCTTGCAGGCCTATGTGGCTCAGCGTTTTGGCGATAGCTATGCTTTTGTAAAGGATATTGAGACTCTTCATGGCAATAAACGTGCGATGGCCCTTTACAACCCTACAGAACAGCCATTTGAATTCAACGTCGATTGGAAAACTATGGAGTTAGCAGGAGAAGTTAAGGTTCGTGACTTGGT
>OMSH01000212.1 GCA_900313715.1 uncultured Prevotellaceae bacterium | reverse complement strand
GAGAGATGCCGGAGTGGTCGAACGGACCGCACTCGAAATGCGGCATACGGGTAACCGTATCCAGGGTTCGAATCCCTGTCTCTCCGCAAATCATGAAGAAAATGAAGAAAGTTATTCTCACATTGGCAACTGCAACTATGGTGCTGGCATCTTGCGGCACTATAGGATTTGGCACCAGCATGGGTGCTATGGTAGGTGGTACATTGGGTTCGATTGCCGGAGACATGGCTGGCGGCAGACACGGTTCGTCACTTGGCGGACTGATTGGTTCTGTAGCTGGTATGGCAGTTGGTGCTGCTATCGATGAACAACAGGCAAGAGAAAGAATGGAGGAAGCTTCAAGAAACACATCGAGAGTGGGACAACTTGATAATGCAATGGCGTACATAGAACTCGACAACTTTATCTATAGTGACAGCAACTACAATGACACCATCGAGGCTGGCGAGAATTGCCAAATTACCTTTGATGTAGAGAATACTGGCAACAGAACTGTTACCAATATCACTCCTATTTTGGAACTGATAGTTGATAATAAAGGCATCAAGATTGGTAACCCTACACAAATTAGCAAATTATCAGCCAACAGCAAGGTTACCTACTCTATCCCAGTCAATGGCACATCACATCTAAAGGACGGAGAAGCAGAATTCCGCGCATATGTGGTGGATAGCAAAGGAAATGCATCTGACTCACGTGAGTTCACGCTTCCTACGAAAAAATAACTGAATAGTGTTTACTGTATTTTGCCAGAGGATATAACACCCGGGACCGACAGAGGCAACCGGGTTTAAATAGGTGTAAGTAATCCAAATGGCAAAGGCGGTGTTTTTCTGCCCCAATGCCTGACCGGCGTTCACCGTACTGTCATAGAAACTTCCCACAAATTTGCCTAACGCAAATTGTATCACACAAAGTATAGCTGAGGCAAATGCTATCATCAATAACAGCCAGACAGACACATCGGCATGAACGATATTCTTGATGGTGGTGCCTGTGACAATGGAGAGGGAAATACCCCACATATAAAAGCCCATATCCTTTACTGCCACAATCTTATCATGCAAAGGTTTCACAAAGTGACGGACAAACCATCCCAAGAACAAAGGTAACACCAGTACCAGGCACACCTTATTTAATATAATAAGGAAAGCATCCCAGAAGGTAAGATGGGCTTCTTTTTCTATCAAAGGGAAGAAAGTGGGAATCAATATGGCCGTCACAAAACTGCTGACAAAGGTATAAGTAGACATGGAGCCTAAATTGCCTCCCAACTTGACGGTTATCACTGCAGCGGCAGCAGCTGTAGGACAGATAATACAAGTCAATATGCCTTCCCAGACAATCTTACTGCCTATGGTCTGCTCAGTAAATAGAATGATGCCCACTACTATCAACACTAACAACACCTGCAACAACACAATCCACAAATGCCACATTTCCATTTTCATCTGTTTGAAATCTACTTTGCAGAAAGTAACAAACAAAATCATAAACATAAACAAAGGCAGTATGGTATCGAAGATAGGATCGAAAAAAAGAGCCGCCTCATGCAATGCCGGGATGTAGGCAAAAATGAGATAAACCAGTGTGCCGAAGCCCATAGAAATCGGCAATGTCCAATCTTTTGCAACTTGAATCAGATTCATGGTTACGAAGGTAAGACTTATTATGCACATAAAAAAGGGATGCGGCTATTAACCGCACCCCAATAATTTTTTTTATATTGATCTTATGAATGACGGTGATCAATAATTAATTGAATGCTGGATAACCAGGATTCTGAACTAAGTTCGGATTGGTCTGCCATGCACTGAAAGGAATTGGGAACAACTCCAAGTACTTGTCTGACTTACGTGCCCATGGGAATGCGTTAGGAGTAATGCTCTTTGGCATACCATTGTTGTCAAGGTCGTTGCTGACACCAGCACGGAACATTTCCCACATATCCTTGTCGTAGCATTTGAAGCGGATGTCATCCTCACGTGAAACGCCTTCCCAAGCCAGCTCCAGACGACGCTCCAGCTGGACGTCATCCAAAGTAACGGTTGCATAGTTATGGCTGTTATCACCCCAAGCGCGTGAACGTACGGCGTTCACCAGCTTAGTAGCCTCAGCCACGTCACCGTTAGAACGGAGCAGTGCCTCTGCGCGTACCAGGTAGAAGTCAGCCAGACGGAAGATGGCGAAGTCGTTGTTCATGGCACTGGTCAGGGAAGCATCATACTCCCACTTGCCAACACGTCCACCGTCCTGCTGCTGTACTTCACGCCACAGTGTACCATCCTTTTCAGTACCGTTCAATGGGAACACCTCAGCGTAGTGGTTCATCGGCAGGTTCTTACCGGTTAACAGAATCTCTTTAGTACCCAACTTGTACTGCATACCCAGGCGGAATGAAGCGATACGGGGATCGTTATCAGGATCGTCATAATAAGTATAGTCAGGATCGCTTGCCTTGCTTGGGTCAGCCATGAACAGCTTCACGTAGTCAGGCTGGGCGCAGAAGCCGTTCCATGCACCAAAACTTGCTCCGATGGCCTGGTTCTCAACGTAACCCAGTGTGCGGAAGTGCAGTGAGTTCTGGTTTTTCGTATCACCAGAAGAGTACTGTGCGCAAAGGATAGACTCCTTGTTGCCGGAGTTGTTCCAGGAGAAATTGTCCTTCCAGTTGCTCAGCAGTTCCAGACCCGGATCCTTGATTACTTTCTCAGCCTCTTCAGCAGCCAGAGAGTACTTGTCACCCATACCCCACGCCTCAGCGTTCAGGTACAGTTTGGCCAGCAATGCATGAGCAGAAGCCTTGGTGAACTTGCCGTAACTACCATTATCGCTTGCTTCCATCAAATTAGGAATCAGGGAGTTTACCTCTGTAACCAACCAGTTGTAAGCCTCTGCACGGGTTGAGTTGGTAGGCAGTTCCTTGTTGTTATAGTCGGTCACCATTGGGATATTGCCCCACTTGTCAATCAGGTAGTAGTACCAGTAAGCACGGATACCCTTGATCTCGGCAGCCATCTGGTCCTTGTTGGACATCTCTGAACCCTCAACGGTGTTCAAGTTGGCGTTGCAAGTACCGATTGACTCCATGGCAGCATTCCATGCGTTGATATTACATGAGGTCATGTTAGTGTAAGTGTGCATGAACATCTGCATGTACTGTCCACCATCCCACCAGTCACCACCAATACGGGTAGGATAAATCATCACTGAACCAGCAGCCTCGCTCATGGTCAGACCATCAGACGGGAACACACGTTTCAATGTGTTGTAGCAGGTACCTACCAGTGCATTGATCTCGATAGGGGTGCTACCGAACGATTCTGCCGGCAGCTTGTCGTAGATACTCTCATCCAGATTAGTGCAGGAAGGCACGGAAATCAGGAGAGATGCGGCAGCCAACAGACTGAATATCTTATTCTTTTTCATAATGTATGTCCTGTTTTTAAAGGTTAGAATGTTAAGTTAACACCGAAGATAAATGAACGAGACTTAGGGAAGTACTCGCGAGACTCGATACCGGGAGACAGACCTGAGGTTGAAGAGTAGTTCACTTCAGGATCCAAACCCTTGTAGCCGGTGATTACGAACAGGTTCTGTGCAGTCACGTATAAACGTGCCTTGCTCAGCCAGTCGAGCTTCTTGGTGTCGAAGGTATAACCCAGGGTCATGTTGTCCAGACGAGCGAATGAGCCGTTTTCAATCCAGAATGAGCTGACTTTTGCAGATTCGTGAATCTTGGTCAGGTTGTCGTTCTTCATGGCGTTGGTACCCATGATGTAGTTAGGAGTACCATAAGCAGCCAACGGGTTGTTCAGGATCTTGTTGCCAATAGTACCGCGGAT
>OMSH01000179.1 GCA_900313715.1 uncultured Prevotellaceae bacterium | reverse complement strand
TTGAAATTAAGCTATTTGCGAGCTATATTTGCAGATAATATGCTTTTCTTTGCAAAAAATCACTTTCCCACGCAGAATCTACTTTCCCACGCAGAATCTACTTTCCCACGCAAAAATGGCTGAAAATAAATTGTAGGGTATCATCGGTGGTAACCTCACCTACGATATCGCTGATGTGGTGGATGCATTCACGGATATCCTGTGCAAGGAAATCGCCACTGATGCCCATGTCCATGCCTTGCTGCACACGATGGATGGCATCGAGAGCATGGGTGAGTGCTTCGTGGTGACGTGCATTGGTGACAATAACATCAGCCTGCGTGATTGCTGGTAAATGGGCATTCTCTACCAACAAAGCTTGCAATTCATCTAAATGAGTGCCTTTTTTGGCAGAGATGGCTATGTGCTGACAACTAGAAGGTGGAATAGGTAAGTTAGCTGATAAATCCTCTTTATTGTAAACCAAGATAAGTTGTTTGTCCTTGCAATGGGGAAGAATCTGTGCCTGCAAGTCACTGAACTGCCGATCAGCACAAGAGGCATCCAGTAACCATAGTATGATGCTGGCTTGGTCAATCTTCTGGAAAGTCCGCTCAATCCCCATGGTCTCAATGGCGTCGGTCGTTTGACGAATACCTGCCGTATCAATAAAACGGAATGTGATACCTTGTATATTAATGGTGTCTTCTATCACATCACGCGTCGTGCCACTAATCTCACTCACAATAGCTCGTTCTTCGCCCAACAGGGCATTGAGCAAGGTGCTCTTACCTGCATTGGTCTCACCGATAATCGCTACAGGAACCCCGTTTTTGATGGCGTTGCCTACATGGAAAGACTCCACTAGATGAGCAATTACCTGCTCAATATGATTTAACAACTGACGCAGTTCGCTTCGGTCGGCAAACTCAATGTCTTCGTGATCGCTGAAATCGAGTTCGAGCTCAATCAAAGCGGTAAACTTCAGCAGCTCGTCGCGCAGTTCGGTCAACTTCTGACTGAATCCTCCTCGCATCTGGTTCATGGCCAACCGATGGTTGGCAGATGATGTGGAGGCAATTAAATCAGCTACAGCCTCTGCTTGACTCAGATCCATCTTCCCATTTAAGAAAGCACGTTGGGTGTATTCTCCAGGCTTTGCCAATCGGCAACCTTGCCCCATGAGGAGCTGCAGTATGCGTTGCAGGATATATGCCGATCCATGACAAGATATTTCCGTACTGTCTTCACCTGTATAAGAATGAGGTGCACGATAAAGGCTAACCAATACTTCGTCAACTATCGATCCGTCTACGTCAACTATGTTTCCGTAGGTTTGGGAATAGGCCTTGCAATCTTCCAACAACTTGCCTGCTTTGCTCGGACAGAAGATGCTCGAGGTATAAGCGATGGCATGAGGTCCGCTTACACGAATCATGCCAATGGCTCCACCTTGGGAGGTCGCAATGGCGCAGATGGTATCTTCATGGGTAGCTATCATCTGTAGATAGTTTTGGTGATGAGATCAGTCAGATGTTCCAAATAAACTCTGTCGATATCATCAAAAAATGCTAATTTGTCGCTGTCAATATCCAAGACTGCTTTTACTTCGCCGTTAACAGTCAAGGGAACTACAATCTCAGAACGAGACAAAGAACTACAAGCAATATGCCCAGGAAACAGTTCTACATCAACCACAACCTGTGTCCTTCTCTCTTTCCATGCTGTACCACAAACCCCTTTGCCATATTTAATAATAGAGCAAGCCATTGAACCTTGAAACGGACCCAATACCAACTGATTATCTCGCACCATATAGAAACCGACCCAAAAGAAATCAAACACTTCTTTCAACGCCGCACTTATATTGGCAAACAAGGAAACCTCATACTTCTCGCCTTTAATACAAGGTTCTATTTGTTTAATGAACTGTTGGTATCGTTCTACCTTGTCAGTAGTTGTAATATTGAAGTTTACCTCACTCATATCCTGTCTAATACGGTTTTTATCAGGTGGTCGATGGTGTTTTTATAACCTGTATTCATCTCTTTAATCAGTCGATTGGCAATAATCATGCAAACGGTAGTAGCCTTGTGTCCCATGAGTTTACTCAAACCTGCCAAAGCAGAACTCTCCATTTCGAAGTTGGTAATATGCAGTCCATCGTACTCGAAAGACTCTATCTTTGTGTTTTGATGAGGGTCAGCAGGTTGTATGCGAACATTGCGCCCCTGTGGACCATAGAACCCATTGCCGGCAATAGTGATGCCTCTTACCATATCTTTAGCAGCAATGCGGTTGACCAATTCTTCATCGGCATGAATGGCATATGCGGTAGGGGCACAGAGTGTTCCAGTCCATCCCATATGATTGATAAATGCACGCTCCATAGGCAAGTCACATACTGCATCCCTGCCTGCATAGAAGTTCAGCACGCCATCGAAACCAATAGAACGCTCTGAACACACGAATGTACCAATGGGTGTATTGGGTTGTAAACCGCCACTGGTGCCAATGCGTACGATCTCCAGCTGTCTTATCTCATCTTTTACCTCACGATTAGTGAAATCAACATTCACCAGGGCATCAAGCTCATTCATTACGATATCTATGTTATCGCATCCTATACCCGTTGAAACACAACTGATGCGTTTGCCTTGGTAAGTGCCTGTGATGGTGTGAAACTCACGATTTTGCACATCGCATTCCACTTGCTGAAAATGACTTGCTACCATGGAAACCCTCCCAGGATCGCCAACTAAGATGATCTTGTTAGCTAACTGTCCTGGTTTTACATGCAAGTGAAACACACTGCCGTCTTTGTTGATAGGCAACTCAGTAGGAGCTATGTATTTCTTATTCATGGGTCATTTCTGTTGAGGATTACTGATGGGTTTGGCAATGCTCTCACGCATGGAGGTATCTGCCTCAATATTCTTCATACGGTAGTAGTCCATAATACCCAGGTTACCGTTACGGAAGGCTTCAGCCATAGCCTTGGGAACTTCTGCTTCAGCCTCAATAACCTTTGCGCGAGCTTCCTGTGCCTTAGCTTTCATCTCTTGTTCGTTGGCTACTGCCATTGCACGTCGTTCCTCTGCCTTTGCCTGTGCAATGTTCTTGTCTGCGTTAGCCTGATCAATCTGTAGGGTAGCACCAATGTTCTTACCGATGTCAATATCTGCGATATCAATGGAAAGAATTTCAAAGGCAGTTCCTGCGTCCAAACCTTTACTCAGTACCAACTTTGATATAGAGTCGGGGTTCTCTAAAACCGACTTGTGGTTGGTAGCCGAACCGATGCTTGACACGATACCTTCACCTACACGAGCCAGTACAGTATCTTCGCCTGCACCACCCACCAACTGGCGGATGTTGGCGCGCACGGTAACACGGGCTTTAGCGATCATCTGAATACCATCTTTAGCCACAGCACTTACAGGAGGAGTGTCAATTACCTTGGGGTTCACTGACATCTGAACGGCCTCAAATACATCGCGACCAGCCAAGTCAATGGCTGTTGCCATTTGGAAAGGCAATTCAATGTTTGCCTTGTTGGCAGATACCAGTGCGTGTACCACCCGCTCAACATGTCCTCCGGCTAAGTAATGAGCCTCCAGTCCATCACGGGTAATGTTTTTCAAACCGGCTTTGTGTGCTTCAATCAAAGCAGGCACAATGACAAAAGGCGGCACATTACGTATGCGCATGAGAAACAATTGTAGTAAAGAAATGTTTACTCCTGATACCTTGGCACTTAACCAAAGGAAGAAAGGTACATAGTGGAAGAATATCACCAGAAATACGATGACTGACACCACTAAGAATGCGGTGAAATAAAAAGATTCGATTTCCATATCTTATGAGTTTATAATTTCTTGAACAATAATTTCATTGTCTGATACACGGATGACTTCCACGGGTGTCTTCTCGTTGAGGAAACCACTGGAAGATCTTACTTCCACTACGTGTCCATTGATGTCAGCATTGCCAATTAAAGCCAGTCGGGTAATGGCATATCCTTTGTCGCCTACCTGAACATTTGCGGCAATAGTACGGTCAACTGTAGAAGCAACATCTTCGGTAAGAGCCACCTTGTCGAGTGTTTTTGACCTCATGAAGACAATCAACATCAATGAACCAAGTATAACGGCTATTACCAATGTGATAATACCTGCCAAAGCGCTGATGTTGATAAAGGCGTATGCTACTGCCCAAACCAGACATACGATGGAAAGGATAGCAGCCAGACTGCTGCCTGGTATTATGAACAACTCAACCAGCAATAGCAATAGGGCTGAGATAACGAGTGCAATAATGAATAGTATTCCCATAATCAGTTTTAAGTTTCTGTTTATTTACGATTTTCCAACCTTCTCACTTCTTTCGCTGTTTGCATCAGCTGTTTATAGAGTTCTTTTTCCTTCTGTTCTTCTTGTTGGATGCTACTCTTTAATCTTTGTTTCGTACTAGCATCGCTTGAAGCGTATTGATGGCGTAATTGTTCCAACTTGGAGATGACCTCTTGATAGGTTGTCTCCTCTTGGCGATAGCGGTTAAAGACATCACGGGCCTGGGGAGAACTGAAGTCGGTCAGTTTGTGATAGGTATGTTCATCATTGATAACGAATTCAAATTCATACTTTGGGGCGGAGCTGACAGGTGTATCGTCAATAGATGCCAGTCTTCTTTGAGCATCACGCACCTCCGTCTGGTCTGACCATGTGTCTTTAATAACATGAATCTGTGCCAGTTTCGCTAATTGTTTCTGATCGGTGTTTTCGAAACTATAAACAGATTTTGTCTCATTGGGAATGAACACGTAGATGCATACCTTACCCTCCGGCTGAAAACGATCGGAAGCAAACCATCCCAAATTATTGAACTCATCAATGACATACATATAATCGTTATAGGGTGAATTGAAAGGCATGCCTATATTCTCTGGGGTGAAATAAGTGTCATCCTCAGTGTCATGGCGCGTAACGAAAATGTCATAGCCTCCAAACGACTGCTCTCCGTCTGATGCGAAATATACGGTGATACCGTCAGGCATGACAAAGGGGTAGGCACTATTACTGCCAGGTTCATTGATGTTGTCGGGCAAAACAGAAGGAGCAGCCCATTGACCATTTTGCTTTAGTGCAACCATCAATGATAGAGTAGAGTCGTTAGGCAATACCTGACTATAATACAGTCGATCTTCCAATTCTGTCATAAATAGGGCGTTGCCATCATCCTTACGACCATAGAACTCACGAGTGGTCAGCAAGCGTCCAGCGTCTTTGCTGATGCGATAATAGCTTGCGAAGTCTGCCTTGTCCACCACCATGCTGTCTATAATCATCACCTGTTCTACGCCTCGTATCATGCGTAAGCCATTGCGGCTTTTTGCCAATAAAGCTTCTGCTTCAGCTGATGTCTTACGACGTTTTTTAAGATCGTTAATAAAAGTTTCTAAAGTGTTTACTGCCTCTTCGTAGAGGTAAAGGTTGTTGCAGGCTTCAGCAAAAAACAGCTGACTGTCTTGTACCTTTCGTTTCACAGCAGTTTGCAAATAGGGAAAGGCTTCGGCTGCATCGCCTGTTCGCAATGCACATACACCATACCACAAATTGTAGTTGGCATTGTTGGGAGTAGCCTTCACCAACTTCTCGAATGTAGGCTTTGCATCGGCAAAGTTTCCATCAGCATAGAGTTTGCGTGCCTCAGCCAGTGTCTGTGCAGAAATCGTTATAACTATGAGGCTTAGCCATAGGAGTAGTATGTATTTTTTCATCCACATATTCTAATTAGCAATTCTTTGCATTCAAAAATACAAATAAAAAGAATATAATCCGATTTTTTGACTAATTTTGTGCCCGATTTTATAAAGATTAAGATGAAGGCACTTTATACCATATTATTATTAATAGTTTCTAACATCTTCATGACCTTTGCTTGGTATGGCCATTTGAAATTACAGGAGATGAAAATTTCTACCTCATGGCCATTATTTGCTGTAATATTGTTGAGTTGGGGGCTTGCCTTTTTCGAGTATTGTTTTCAGGTTCCCGCTAATCGCATAGGTTTTCATGAGAATGGTGGACCTTTTTCTTTGATGCAACTTAAAGTGATTCAAGAAGCAATCACTCTTATCATCTTCACAGTTTTCACTACTGTATTATTTAAAGGTGAGTCTCTGCATTGGAATCATCTGGCAGCATTCGTATGTTTAGTGTTGGCTGTCTATTTGGTATTCTTGAAATAAAAACATCTTATATTATTCTGTTACATATTCTTTCATGCCTTCGGTCATGAAAGTCTGATAGTTGCCTTTTTCATCACTATAGATAAAAAAGGCTTCGATGTCGTGATTCTTTTCCAATAATTCCTTAGCGCGTTCCATACCCATCACCATAAAGGCGGTTGCAAAAGCATCTGCTATTATGCATTCTTTAGCAATAACAGTAGAACTCAATATGCTGTGCTGAACAGGATGCCCTGTCTTAGGATCAATGGTATGGGCATATTTCATGCCGTCTTTGTAGTAAAAGTTACGATAGTTGCCACTTGTAGCGATGCCTTTATCTGTTATTTCAAGTATTGTCTGAAGATCTTGATTGCGGCTCTCTGGGTCGTCATCAGGTTTACTTATGCCAATGCGCCATAGGCCACCCGAAGAATTAACGCCAGCAACATCTACTTCTCCTCCTATATCTACCATGTAATTTTTTACTCCTTTTTTTCTAAGTAAGTCAGCAATGACATCTACAGCATATCCTTTTGCGATGGCGCTACAATCAAGCATGATTCGTGGGTCCTGTTTCTCCACCTTGCCTTCTGGTGTAAGTTGAACTTTCTGCCATCCAACAATCTGTAGAATGCTATCTATCTTCGCTTGAGAAGGGGCAGTTTCCTCTGTGAACCCAAATCCCCATGCATTGACTAATGGAGCTACAGTGATATCGAAACATCCATCTGTAATTGCTGATACAGTCATTGCCACTTTAAACACCTTTGAGAAGAGGCTGTCAACAATAGATTCTTCATTACGGTTGATTCGGCTGAT
>OMSH01000135.1 GCA_900313715.1 uncultured Prevotellaceae bacterium | reverse complement strand
TTGCAAGGATTCCCAGATACCTTCAAAATTGTTGTAGCAGATGCTTCCGCTTATAAACAATTTGGCAATTCGGTGGCAATTCCTGCCATTCAAGCCACTGCAGAAAGAGAATTACAATTACTTGGACTAATATAAATTCGTCAACTATATGGGTATTTTGTATAGTAAGCATATCATAAAATCCAGGAATTCCAAAACCGCAAGCGTTTTTGAAAGCCTATTTGATACAGTAGACTTTGAACACGTCCTGTACTCTTCACCTCAAGACTATATTGCTCAATATTGGGACAAATATCTGTCAAAAGGGAAGTATAGTAATACTGTTAATGGTAATTTTTTTGAATTGGTAATCCACACATTATTGTATAGGGAAGGATTAATACCTTTTTATGCTCAAGCAAAAGTCGCTTTTGTCCCCAATGTAAAATTTGACACAATCTTATATACTCCAGCACGTCCAATTAGTTTGTCTCTCAAAACAAGTCTAAGAGAAAGATACAAACAGGCCGACTTGGAAGCAATAGCCTTGCAACATGTTCATCGCAGGGCTGAGAGTTATTTGCTTACATTGGATCCAAATGAAGCGGAATTGTGCAAAGCAAAGATAAAGGCTGGGGATATTATTGGCCTCAACAAAATTATTGACTGCAACACATCTGATATAGATAGTCTGATTGCAGAATTACATCAAATAAAATCAGAGTTAGCTGAGGCTCAGAGTATTAAAGTGGTAACTGGAAACCTAATAAAATAAGAGATATGGCATTATCTGGAAACAAAGGAGAATGGAGCGAGATTTATACGCTCTTCCGCTTGCTCGGTGAGGGTAAAGTACATGCTGGCGATGCAAATCTGAACAAACTTGATTTGTATTATCCTATTCTTAGCATTATTCGTGAGGAAAGTAAACGTTACGAATACAAGCCTGACACGAAGCAGAATATCGTTGTCATCGACGAAAACGGCAACGAATATGCCCGTGTTTCAATGGACAAATTCATGGAAGAATCAAGATCACTGTTGGATGTCGTTAAGACCACCAGCAAGCGAGCCTTTGAGATTCCAAGTACCGAATGCTTTATGAGCGAAATTGGTTGCACAAAGCTCAAAGCTCCTTCAGGTGACAAGGCAGATATTCATATTGTCATTCATGACCTTCGTACGAATATGACTCCTGAGTTGGGTTTCAGTATCAAGTCACAGCTCGGAAGCCCATCCACTTTGCTCAACGCTGGCGAAACCACCAATATAACCTATCGCATCGAAGGTGAAGACATGACCGACGAAGAAATAAATACCATCAATGCGATAAAAGACCATTTGCCGCGTATGGCTGTTATCACAAAAAAAGGCTACAAACTAAAGTTTTGTGATATTGAGCATAGCACATTCAAGAACAATCTTCTTTTCCTCGATACATGCATGCCTGAATTTATAGCTACCTGCCTTGTCTGTGACAGTATGCCTAATGCCACATCATCAATTAAAGATGCCGTAGAAATGGTTGCACAGCAAAATCCATTTGGTTTTACAGGCAAAGATGTCGTGGCGTTTTATGAGCATAAGATGAAAGTCCTCTTGCTTGATTCTGCTCTCGGCATGACACCAGCCAAAGAGTGGAAAGGACGTTACGATGCCAACGGCGGCTACCTTGTCGTAAAGAAGGATGGCGACATTGTTTGCTACCATTTCTACAATCGCAATGACGTGGAAGATTACCTATATTATAACACACGTTTTGAGCGTGCAAGCCGTAGTCGTTATCATTTTGGTTCATTGTATCGCGGTGAAGATGGTATAATATATATCAAGCGAAGTTTGCAAATAAGGTTTACAAAATAATGTGTATGGAAAGTAGTAAAGGAATTGAACTACATCTTCACTATATTTTACAGAAAGAAGGTGTCCACCAGATGGATGCTAAAGTGCATAATGAATGTGAGAAGCAATTTCTTCTTGCTCTTGACGCTCTGAAAGCATATACAGGTGACTTTCATGTTAAGGTGAAAGTTCCAAGTGAAGGGGGGGGGTAATAGATGAGTTTATCATCCAAATCTTTGATCCGAGTATTGGGGGGGTCGTCAAAGATATTCTCATCGCTTTCCTGGCATACTATTTTACGAAAAGAGCGAATAAACGCGACAACATTTTGAAAGGAATAGAGATAATTGAGAAGATAAAGGAAAAGAAACTATCGCAAGAAGAGGCTCTTGCCGTTGTTGCTGATGATAAGAATTTGCGTAAAATTGTTAGTAATTACTACAAGGCAGCAGAAAAGGAACCACAAATCGTAACTATTGAAACCTGTAGTAATGAGGAGGGAAAGATTGAACAGGCAGAAGTAAAACGGATTGAAAGAAAAGACTTCCAGACACATATAGTTGAATCAGCAACAACCGAAGACACGCAAACTATTGAGGGAACCACCATAGGTATTTTCGCACCAATATTGCAAAAGGGACATGGTAAGACTTGGAATGGCATTTATTCTGGAAAATCTATTCAATTCAAGATTGAAGATAAAGAGTTTCTTGAACAAGTTTATAACAACGAAGTCAAGTTTGGTGCGGCAACAACTATAAAATGTACATTACAAATCAAACGAAAGCAAACAAGAACAGAAGATGAGCCAACGGTGAAAGAGAATTTTGAGTACATCGTAAAAGATGTACAAACTTGGGCTGATGACGAGCATTTTCAAAGTGAGACAAAACGTTATAAACGGATAAAAGCTGATAAACGACAATTGGAGTTATTTCCAGAAGAAGGAATTCAAGAACCTGAAGAATGACTTCAGCGGTCATGAGAAGGATGATGTCATTTCCTACGTGTCGGCATTGGCTAACATGGAGGGTGGGCATCTGGTTGTCGGTGTAGAGGACAACACCTTGAATATTGTCGGAACGGAT
>OMSH01000235.1 GCA_900313715.1 uncultured Prevotellaceae bacterium | reverse complement strand
ACAGGCGGAAAAACCATCTATAGTATTACTATCAATGGTCAATACGCTTATTTAGCCTGTGAGTTCGGCATCATTAAAATAAACGTAAAGAACGCAGAAATTAGCGAAACATACATATTGGGATTCCCCATCAACGCAATAGCCTTGGACAATACGAATATCTATGCCAATAGTTCTAGCAAAGGTGTTTGGACAGCAACACTATCCAGCAACCTCATTGACCCAGCAAACTGGTCACCATCAACTATTATCCCAGACTTTAAAGAAGACCAGACTGACTATAACAATCATATAGAACTGGTTAAAACCCTTCAACCTGGTGGGCCGAAGTATAACCACTTCTTTAATATGTTAGTACATGACGGACAATTATATACAGTAGGTGGTGGATGGTGGCAGTTTGACAATTTCCACAGACCTGGAACAGTACAAATACTGAATAATAACAAGGAATGGACTATCTATCAAGATAACTTCAAACCTGCCTTTGCTTCTCAATATGAAGATGTTAATTCTATTGCAGTTGATCCATTTGACAAAACACATGTTATGGTGGCTTCATGTATGGGTGTGATAGAATTTAAGAATGGACTGTTTCAAAATAACTATACTGATGGGAATATCGAATTTTTTAGATCTGCTGCCATAGGGAATCCAAATTATGTTCGTACTGATGGTATTATTTATGATAATGAAGGTAATCTTTATTGTTTGAATAGTAGCTCTGGAAGTGCTATCATAAAACTTGGTAGGAATGGTAATTGGAGTGGTTTCATGGACAACAAATTGAGACGTCCTTCTGGTCGTTCCATGCCAGGTATGGTGGGTTCTTTTTTTGATAGTCGAGGACTTATGTGGTTTGTTAATAACCATAGTGATAATCCTTCATTCTATTGCTTTAACCCTGAAAGTGAAGCAATAGAAAGATATGAAAACTTTCATAATCAAGATGGAACGAATATGGATGTTGTACGTGTGAACAGTATTTGTGAAGACAAAAACGGCTACATATGGGTAACAACAAACAAAGGACCGCTTTATCTGACTTCAAAAGAAATTGCTGACCCTACACAAGGTGTTTTGCAATATAAAGTACCACGAAACGACGGAACCGATTACGCAGATTATCTTCTTGCAAACATCAATACCCATTGCATGGCCATTGATGGTGGTGGACGTAAATGGTTTGGAACTACTGACAATGGAGTCTATCTTATCAGTGCTGACAATAACACACAGATACATCATTTTACATCGTCAAATAGTCCATTACTTAGCGATAATATAGAATCAATTGCTATTAACCATAATACTGGTGAAGTATTTTTTGGAACAGGGAATGGCCTATGTTCATATATAAGCGATGCAACAGCTGCAGCTAATGAGATGACAGATGACAAAGTCTATGCCTATCCAAACCCAGTAACACCTGACTATAATGGTTTGATTACCATTGTAGGACTCTCTTACGATGCTGATGTCAAAATTCTATCGGCAAATGGTTTACTTATATTTGAAGGACGTAGCATTGGAGGTTCTTTCACTTGGAACGGACGAGATACCACTGGTAACCGTGTTGCTTCAGGTATCTATATGGTTGCAACAGCTACCAGTGACGGTAATAAAGGCGTAGTATGTAAAATTGCAATTATTAAATAACAACTACTTTTTAAGGGTAAGCATCCGTTGAAATACACGTTGTAGCAGTTGTAGTTTAGTTGTACCTTTGCCCCCGCAATAGTGCACACAACTACAACTGTTATTGTATCATGACAAAAGAAGAATTTGAAGTTTTGCAGTTGGACCTGCAACAGAGTGGTAAGTCTATCAAAGAATACCTGCATGATGCAGGTGTCAATTATTCCACTTATAACTATTGGCGTAAGAAACTACAGGAGAAAGCATCCCCAAAGCCTGAACTTGCTCCCATCAGCTTTACCCAGTCTTCGGATCCTGTATTTACCGGTGGTGTACCCTCTGGTGCTACTCTGTTGTTCCCCAATGGCCTGCGTGCCCACTTTGGCAGTGGCACTGAGGATGTACTGCGTGAGTTGTTGGACAAAAGCCTAGTGAACCATGTTCTGCCTTAACGACACGATGCGCTATTGGCTGTGCCCTGGGAGGACTGACATGCGTAAGGGAATCAGTTCTCTCTGTGGTGTAGTGCACGAGAAGATGAGGAGTGATGTGCGCAATGGCGATGTATTTATCTTCATCGGGCAGAGTCGCAAACTGATGAAGTTACTCCATGCCGAGGATGGGGGTATGGTGATGTATGTGAAACGACTGGAGGCAGGCCGTTTCAAGCTGCCTGAGTATGATGAGAATACACAGAGCTATCAGATGGAGTGGCGTGACCTGGTGGTTATGGTCGAGGGAATTCAGGAGTCTCCAGACCAGCGACTTAGACGTCTCCGCGCACAACGAAGGGAGTATGTGGTATAGGCTAAATCTTATTACACATATATTACTGATTATTAGTTATTTATAGCACAAAATATTCTTTTTTCTCAGATACTTTTTGTACCTTTGCACTATATTTAAAAGGTATAAGAAATGACTCAGGAAGAGATGCTTTCACAAATAGAAACGATGTTGCAGCCGCTGCAGCAGGTGAACGCATCCCAGGCTGAGACCATCAAGAAGCTGACAAAGCAGAACGAGTTGCTGCAATCCCGCATCAAGGAGCTGACGGCCCAGGTGGCATGGCTGAACCGCCAGCTCTTCGGGCGTAAGTCCGAGAAACTCCCCATTATCGATCCCAGCTATCCCGACCTCTTTGCCGGAGTGCTTCCAGAAGATGCACAGCAGATAGCCGATGCCCGTGACGAGGCTGTGGAGAAGATAGTCAAGACCAAGGAGGAGCGCAGGCAGGAGAAAAAGAACCGTATCATGATGGAAGACCTGCCAGTATTGGAACAGGTAATCCTCACTCCCGATAATCTCGACGAGACCCTTTACAAGAAGATCGGCCAGGAAGTGACACGTATTGTGGAGCACAAGCCCGGCCAGCTGTATATCAAGGAAATCATCCGCGAGAAGTGGGGGCTGAAGGACAACACCTCCACAGCTCCCAAGGGCATGAACGGCGTGCTGATTGCTCCCATGCCCCTGCTGCCTATCTACAAGGGTATAGCCGGTGCCAGCCTGCTGGCTGAGATCCTGCTCCAGAAGTATGAGTACCATATGCCATACTACCGTCAGATCAAGCAGTACAGCCACCTTGGCATGAAGGGACTGACGGAAAGCACCGTGGACGGCTGGTT
>OMSH01000178.1 GCA_900313715.1 uncultured Prevotellaceae bacterium | reverse complement strand
TGGTACGGGAGGTGATGAAGCAGCATTGTTTGCTGGCGATCTCTTCCGTATGTATTCGAAATACTGTGAGAGCAAAGGCTGGAAGATAGAGATTTCCAGTGCTAGCGAAGGTGCTGTTGGCGGATTCAAAGAAATTATCTGTCCCATTACAGGAGACGGCGTTTATGGTACTTTGAAATACGAATCTGGCGTACATCGTGTGCAACGAGTACCCGTAACAGAAACACAGGGGCGTGTACATACTTCAGCAGCATCTGTGGCAGTACTGCCTGAAGCTGAACCTTTTGAGGTGAGCATCAACGAAGGGGAAATTCGTTGGGACACTTTCCGAAGCAGTGGTGCTGGTGGTCAGAATGTCAATAAGGTAGAGTCTGGCGTGCGCCTTCGCTATAATTGGAAAAACCCCAACACGGGTATTGTTGAAGAAATCTTGATAGAATGTACAGAAACACGTGATCAGCCTAAGAACAAGGAACGTGCGTTGGCTCGTCTGCGTTCATTCATCTACGACAAAGAACATCAGAAATATGTTGACGATATCGCTGCCAAGCGCAAGACAATGGTATCTACAGGCGACAGGTCTGCTAAGATTCGTACCTACAACTATCCGCAGGGACGCATTACCGACCATCGCATCAATTATACTATCTACAACCTGCCTGCATTCATGGATGGTGACATACAGGATTGTATCGACCATCTGATTGTGGCAGAAAATGCAGAACGAATGAAAGAAAGCGAACTGTAGCATTCGTACTTATAGCTCTGTGCTATTTCCCCAATATAGCAGGAGAGGGTAATTAAGAAATGGTATTTGAAAAGAATTGAAGATTATGAAGTGGATAGAGAACATGTCATTCAAGGGAATGTCAGAACGACTTGAAATCGTAATAAAAAGATTCCCTGTGGGACTGCTGTTCACCATTATCTACACATTTATCGCATTGACACTACTTTGGGATAAGGATTTGATACCCAATAGTGACGCTTTATTATTCATTATCATGTTCTACCCTCCTACGGCTTTGTTGTTAGGAGTATCCCTTCATTTGTGGAGTGAAGAACAATCTAATGTCAAACGAGCCCGCATCGTTCAATTGATAGCACAATTTGGCTGGTTGCTTTACTGCGTCATTATTGCCCAGCAAGGCCAAGATAGTTTTGGTATGGAGCTCATCGTTGGATTGTTGGCAACATTGTTTCTCTTTAAGGCATCCATTTTTTTTCTTTCATTTTTTGGAAAAGAAACAGACATTGAGTCTTGGAACTTCAGCTGGAACGTCATTATAAGTGCTTTGCAGACCACATTGGTGTGTGGTATTTTATTGGGTGGCATTGAATTATTGCTGTGGGGCATCCAGGAGCTGTTCGACTTAGATATTCCAGAAGAACTATATATTTCAATGGTGATTATCTGCATGTTCACCATTAACGTGATGTTGCTGATGATGCAGATTCCCAAAGATGCAGCCAAGCACGACACCAATATAAATCGAATGAACGATTTTGGACGAATGGTGGTACATGGACTTTTCGTTCCTTTGCAGGCAGCCTATCTCATTACCCTCTATTTCTACTTGTTGAGAATACTCTTTACATGGGAACTCCCTAGTGGAGGCGTAGTATGGCTTGTCACCACCATGATGATTGGTATGTTGTTCATCACGGCCCTCGTCTATCCACTACTCTTGCAAGATAATAAACCCTTTGACAAGAAGTTGGTACGTTGGCTGGCTCTCTTGGCATTGCCGTTGTTGGCACTGATGACAGTGAGCATTTTTCGCCGCATCTCCGATTACGGTTTTACCGTTGCACGTGCCTATGTTCTGTTATTCAATATATGGTGTTATGTGGTGTGCATCTACCTATTGTTCAGACAAGGCAAACGCATCATGTGGATACTGACATCATTTGTACTGGTGTTTTTCATTTCCTCAGTAGGACCTTGGAACATGACAGCCACTACCCGGCGTTTGCTGACCAGACAAGTGGACGGCATCTTTCTTCGCACGGGCGTGCAACTTCCGCTGGACTATACTCGTTTCGACAGTCTAATCCAAACTATGGACAAACACGAAGCTGACATACTGAAAGGAAAGTTGAGCTATTTGAAATTTGAACTGCAAGGAGACTCATTGATGAGCCAATGGCTCGACGGAGCAGTGGATCTCCATACCAACCCTTACTACGAGGGTCCTGATGATCCATTCGACACAGATTCAGAGCCAACAGACCCAGCAACCATCGAATCGCCTTTTGCCAATATGCGAGAAGAAATGGCTTCGCTGCCACAAGGCAACTTCCAAAAGGTGATGCAGATTGACGACTGGCAACGTGAGCAAATTCTGGCTGAAACAGATAGTACACTGTATATGGATATTATCTATTCGCAAGACACCTTGCTCTATTTTACCCGATTTGGCATTCCATTCAGACAACTGCAAGAGATTGCTGCCGATGAGAGCAAACAACAACCTTTTACTGTTGAAAACAATGAAGGTACCCTACTGATATGGTACTTCGAAGTGGAGTCAAATACAAGTAAAGACAACAATAATGACGATGCCGAAAAAGCAATAGTTAAGAAAGACCTGCACCTGGAAGGCTTGCTCTTCCTACATGAAGCTGCATTCAAAAATACACCATTGAGTTTTGAAAACGAAGAAACAAAAGAATAAACTATATGAACCGAGAACAATTATTTGAGAACATTAAACGTAAGCAGTCGTTCCTGTGCGTTGGTTTGGATACCGACATCAAGAAGATTCCCCAGCATCTGCTGCAGGAAGAAGACCCAATCTTTGCCTTTAACAAGGCAATTATCGATGCTACTGCCGACCTGTGCATCGCTTATAAGCCCAACTTGGCTTTTTACGAATGCATGGGTGTAAAAGGCTGGTTGGCATTTGAGAAGACCATTAACTATATCAAGGACAACTACTCTGACCAACTCGTCATCGCTGATGCTAAGCGAGGCGACATAGGCAACACCTCAACAATGTATGCACGCTGCTTCTTTGAAGAAGGCAGAGTGGATGCTGTTACCGTTGCACCTTATATGGGAGAAGACAGTGTTAAGCCTTTCTTGGGCTATGAGGGGAAGTGGGTCATTCTGCTGGCACTTACAAGTAACAAAGGTTCCCACGATTTCCAACTCACTACCGATGAACAAGGAGAGCGACTATTTGAGAAAGTGTTGCGCAAATCACAAGAGTGGGCAGATGCCGATCAACTCATGTATGTGGTAGGAGCTACTCAAGGAAAGGCATTCGAAGACATCCGCAAGATTGTTCCCCAGCACTTCCTGTTAGTACCAGGTGTGGGTGCCCAAGGAGGTTCATTGGAAGAGGTTTGTAAATATGGCATGAATAGTCAGTGCGGCTTGATTGTCAACTCCAGTCGAGGCATCATTTATGCTGACAACACCTTGGGCTTTGCTGATGCTGCACGTCAATCCTCCAAGGATTTGCAACAGCAAATGTCAGTACTATTACAGAAAAATAGTTTGATTTAGGGAAATTGAACATATTTTATGCTTTTTGGATGCAGTAAATATCAAAAAAAGGCAGTATTTTTGTAGCCAAATAGATAATCGACTAAAAGTTATGGACTTTTCAGCACAACAAATTGCAGCATTTGTACAGGGTGAGATTGTAGGAGATGCCAATGCCACTGTCAACACCTTTGCCAAAATTGAAGAAGGCAAGCCAGGCAGCATTACTTTCCTCTCTAATCCGAAATATGAACATTATATCTATGACACTGAGGCCAGCATTGTGTTGGTTAACCGTGACTTTGTGCCAGAGAAGCCCATCAAGGCTACACTCATCAAGGTTAATGATGCCTATGAAACCCTGGCCAAGCTGATGACACTCTACGAGCAGAGCAAGCCAAAGAGCAAGGGTATAGCTGATACGGCAGTTGTAGCCGAGAGCGCCCAGGTAGGCAAGGATGTATTTATCGGAGCCTATGCCGTGATAGACGAAGGTGTTGTAATTGGTGACAACACACAGATTTATCCACACACATATATAGGCAAAGACGCGCGTATAGGCGAAGGTTGCCTCATCTACTCAGGTGTAAATGTTTATCACGATTGCCAAATTGGCAACCGTGTGACACTGCATTCAGGTGTGGTGATTGGTGCCGATGGTTTTGGCTTTGCACCTACTCCTAATGGATATGAGAAGATTCCTCAAATTGGTAATGTCATTATAGAGGATGACGTAGAAATTGGTGCCAACTCTTGTGTTGACCGTGCCACAATGGGTTCTACCATCGTTCATAAGGGAGTAAAACTTGACAATCTCATTCAAATAGCCCACAATGTGGAGATTGGTACGAACACCGTCATGGCAGCACAAACAGGCATAGCAGGTTCTACCAAGATGGGGGAATGGTGTGTGATGGCAGGTCAGGTTGGTGTTTCTGGTCACCTTAAGATAGGCAACCATGTAACATTGGGGCCACAGTCTGGTGTCATTAGTTCTATACCAGACGGAAAGACCATGATGGGTACCGTACCAATTGAGGACAAAGGCTGGTTCAAGAATCAGGTTATCTTGAAGCGACTGCCAGATATGTACAGAGAGCTCAATGCTTTACGTAAAGAATTAGATGAACTAAAAAAAGACAAAACACAATAAGATGTTGAAACAGAAAACACTGAAAGAAAGTTTCTCACTCAGCGGCAAAGGGTTACACACAGGATTAAACCTTACAGTAACCTTTAACCCCGCTCCTGATAATTACGGTTATAAGATTCAGCGCACCGATATGGAAGGCCAACCCATCATCGATGCTATAGCTGAAAACGTAACAGAAACCACACGAGGTACGGTACTCAACAAAAACGGAGTAAAAATAAGCACCGTAGAACATGGATTAGCGGCCCTTTATGCAGCTGGTATCGATAACTGTCTCATACAGGTTGATGGTCCTGAGTTCCCCATTTTGGATGGTAGTGCCGAGTATTTCGTGGAAGGCATAGAGCGCGCGGGTACCATTGAACAAAATTCCGTAAAAGACTATTTTATAATTAAATCAAAGATAGAGTTCCGTAACGAGAAGACCGGTTCGTCTATCATTGTATTGCCTGACGACGAGTTCAGTATCAACGTACTCATCTCTTACGATTCCACCATTCTGCCTAACCAATATGCTACCCTCGAGGACATGAATCTGTTCAAGAGCGAGGTAGCAAAGGCACGTACTTTTGTTTTCGTACGCGAGATAGAACCCCTGTTACAGTTGGGCCTCATCAAGGGAGGTGATCTCGACAATGCCATCGTGATCTACGAACGGCAAATGACACAAGATAAATATGACCAGCTGGCTGACGTGATGGGTGTTCCCCGTATGGATGCCACCCAATTAGGCTATATCATGCACAAGCCGTTGGTATGGCCTAACGAGTGTGCACGCCATAAGTTGCTCGACCTCATTGGTGATATGGCACTGATAGGCAAGCCCATCAAAGGCCGCATCATCGCCACTCGTCCCGGCCATACGGTCAACAACAAGTTTGCTCGTGAGATGCGTCGCCAGATCAGACTGCATAACGTCCAGGCACCAAAATACGATGTCAACACCCCACCATTGATGGATGTCAACAAGATACGCCAGCTCATCCCCCACCGCTACCCCATGTTGTTAGTTGATAAGATTGTGGAGATTGGCCCAGACTATATCGTGGGTGTGAAGAACATCACTGGTAATGAGCCCTATTTCCAGGGGCATTTCCCTTTGGAGC
Source organism: uncultured Prevotellaceae bacterium (assembly GCA_900313715.1). Taxonomy (GTDB): domain Bacteria; phylum Bacteroidota; class Bacteroidia; order Bacteroidales; family Bacteroidaceae; genus Bacteroides. The sequence goes on along the minus strand of OMSH01000178.1, from coordinate 14,785 downwards.
CCGTCATGCCTGGTGTACTGCTGATAGAAGCGATGGCACAGACAGGTGGACTGTTGGTACTCAATCAAGTAGATGAATTGGAGCATTACTCCACCTATGTACTGAAAATCAACAACGTGAAATTCCGTAAAAAAGTGGTTCCAGGCGACACATTGGTGTTCAAGATCGAAATGATACAGCCATTACATCGAGGCCTTACCACTATGCGAGGCTATGGTTTCGTGGGCGAAGATGAGGTGTGCGAAGCAGAAGTAATGGCACAAGTAGTAAAAAACAAGTAAACAAGAATAGTTATGAGCAATCAAATAAGTCCATTGGCATACGTTGATCCTACTGCTAAGTTGGGTGATGGCAACCAGATAGGACCTTTCTGTTTCATCGATAAAGGTGTGGAGATGGGAGACAACAATGTGCTGATGAACAATGTATCCATCCATTATGGTGCACGCATCGGTTCTGGCAACACCTTCTTCCCAGGCTGCAGTATCAGTACGTTGCCCCAAGACTTAAAGTTCAAAGGTGAGGATACAGTAGCCATTGTTGGCAACAATAATAGTATCCGTGAGAATGTTACCATCAGCCGTGGTACCGCCTCAAGGGGAGAGACAGTCGTAGGCAGCAATAACCTTCTGATGGAGAATATGCATGTGGCACACGATTGTGTGGTAGGTAGCGGCATTATCGTTGGCAACTCTACTAAACTGGCTGGCGAGGTAGAGATTGATGATAATGCCATCATAAGTGCTGTAGTATTGGTGCATCAGTTCTGCCGCATTGGTGGATATGTCATGATACAAGGTGGTTGCCGTTTCTCAAAAGACATACCTCCTTACATCATAGCGGGACGTGAGCCTACCATCTATTGTGGCATTAACATCGTGGGCCTGCGTCGCCGCGGTTTCTCTAACGAGACCATTGAGCAGATTCACAATGCATACCGCATCATCTACCAAAGCGGACTGAATGTTACCAATGCCCTGCGAAAAATTGAGGAAGAGATGGTGATGACCCCAGAAATCAAATATATCGTTGATTTCATACGTGCATCCAAGCGTGGTATTATTACTGGTATTATGAATTGACACAAAGTATATTTATTGAGAATTATATGGTATATCGTTTTACAATCATATCCGACGAGGTTGATAATTTCCTGCGTGAGATTCAGATCGACCCAGATGCGACTTTCCTGGATTTCCACAAAGCTATCATCAAGGCAGTAAATTTTAAGGAGGGTGAGTTGGCTTCTTTTTTTGTTTGTGATGATGAATGGAACAAGGACATCGAAGTAACCCTTGAGGAAATGGACACCGATGCCGATACTGATAGCTACATTATGTCCAATACACGTATTGGCAAGCTGGTAGATGAAGACACGTACCAAAAGTTAATATATGTATTCGACTATATGACAGATCGTTGCTTCTTCATCAAGCTAATGGAAGTAATTACAGGCAAGGAGCTTAATGAACCCATATGTACAAAGAGCCGTGGAGAAGCACCCGCTCAGACCATGGACTTCAACGAGATGGAGAAGAAACTCACATCTGGATCCGATGACTTGGGCGAAGACTTCTATGGAGATCAGGGCTATAACTCCGACGAGATTGATGCCGAGGGCTACGAAGGCCTGGATGGTATTATCGGAGGTGACTCCTACGATGGCAGCGACATCTATTGATGAGAACCTTAGTAGTAATCTTGGGTCCTACTGCAGTAGGCAAGACAGATATCAGCCTCGAATTGGCAGAACAGCTGCAGACCAGCATTATCTCTGCCGATTCGAGGCAACTTTATGCCGATTTGAAGATAGGTACCGCTGCACCAACTCCTGACCAGCAGGCTCGAGTACGACACCATTTCGTAGGCACGCTACAACTGTCCGATTACTATAGTGCAGCACAATATGCCGATGAGGTATTAGCACTACTTGAACAACTCTTCAAATCTCAAGACACGGTACTAATGACAGGTGGATCGATGATGTACATAGATGCTGTTTGTCAGGGAATTGATGATATTCCCTCTGTCGATGCTGACACACGTGCCATGATGTGGCAACGCTATGAAGAAGTTGGATTAGAGGGCTTGCAACGCGAACTCAAGATGCTCGATCCTGAATACTATGCCATTGTTGACCTAAAGAACTACAAGCGCATTGTTCACGCCTTGGAGATTTGTTACATGACAGGCAAGACATTCACCTCATTTCGCCAGCGAAAGCAAGTAAAACGGCCCTTCCATATCATCAAAATTGGCTTGAATAGAGAGCGTGACGAATTGTTCAACCGCATTAATCAGCGAGTAGATCAAATGATGCAAGAAGGTATGCTGGAAGAAGCAAAGAAGGTGTATCCCTTTCGGCATCTCAACTCGCTCAACACTGTAGGGTACAAAGAGCTGTTCAAGTACTTTGATGGCGAATGGACCTTAGAAGATGCTGTAGAGAAAATCAAACGCAACACCCGCATCTATGCCAAGAAACAGCTCACCTGGTTCAAAAAAGACATGTCCATCCGTTGGTTTCATCCTGACCAACGAACAGACATATTCTCATATATTAATATGCAGATCAACGCTTAGAGAGCGGCGAAACGTTCATCCGTCTGCGCTTTCACCGCTATACATTCCATCTCTACCAACCAGCCGGAGCGACATACAGGCGCATTCACCAAAACCTTAGGTTTGTCAGGGAATCGCTCGTCAAACAACGTCTTCACCACGCTATAGTCGGCAATGTCACGCAGATAGACAATCATCTGCAGTGTATCGTCAAAGGTGCACCCTGCCTCAGCAAGCAGCATCTCCACATTCTCACACAAGCGCTTGGTCTGTTGGCACACATCGCCACGATACATAATCTCACCCTTGTTGTTGATGCTGGCAGTACCTGATATCAGCACTTGTCTGCGGTCACCATAGTCGATATACGTACCACGCTCAAAACTCACCCCATATTCGTAGGTAGGGTTCAAGTGTGTGCGGGCATAAAGGTAGTGTATCTGCTCCTTGCCGATACCATCTACCGCATAGGCATCCATCTGCACCAATGTTTTTGGATCTGCCATTCGCCCACCAATGCCCGTACTGGCAATAAAATGCGTTTCCGAGGTAAGGTTCTGTGTCATAAACACCTCATTGCGTGCCTTCACCACCCCTGCATAGTTATTGTCTATGTTCTGCACGAATATCCAGGTTCGCATACAGTTATCAGCTAACGTGCACCCTTCCTGCATCAGATTCATCACATACTCGTTCAACAACAGTCGCATTTGGTATTCCGACGTAGCTGCATGGTTGTTGTTACTACCTGTCCACAGGTGACGGTAGGCACCATGTTTCGCCTCAAACAATCCGTTGCTCAGCGCCCTGACATGTACATCCGTCATCAGATATGCCCACAAAGCAATTTTAGAACCATCCAGAGGAGCCTGTTGCACCATCGATAAGGCACAGTCGGTACCCTCAGTAGTAGTAGCCAGCAACATGTCCAACTGATTGGCGGCATCGCTCATGAAGTAGCGTTTAAACACCGTCACCGCCCCTGGCAACTGTTGCAATACCGCACTATATGCATCTAGTAAAGCCTCCACCTGCTCCTCGTACGTCAGTGTAGTGTCCGTCACATGCACCATCATGTGATACTCACTCACGCCATTAGTAGGCTTAAACGTCGTCAGTTCCACACAGGCTCTATCAAATTCTATCTTTTTCATGGCTGCAAAGATAATCATTTTTTTCTCAACTTTGTCTATCATATGCTGAAATGAGGAAAAATGACATAAATGTACTATCTTTGCAAATATAATTTACAAAAAACATAGAAGAGATGAAACAGTTTGTGATTAAAGCCTACGACGGTGAAGGTAAGCTGGATAAGAGAATGGAAGTTCGCCCCCGTCATTTTGAAGGCATGGAGAAAATGAAGGAGCATATCCTCTGTGCTGGAGGCATGCTTGATAAAGACGGAAAGATGATGGGTTCCTTGCTTATCATGGAGTTCGAGAGCCGCGATCAACTGGACGAATATTTGTCGAAAGAGCCCTATGTGGTAGAACATGTTTGGGAGCGAATAGAAGTTGAGCAGATGAATGTTGTCATCTTCGACAATGAGATTATTAGAGAAAGAATATGATTCAGAATTACATAATTGTCACACTCTGCGGTTGTACCAAACAAGAAATTACCTATGCCGAAAAGACAGGAAAGAAGGTAAACTATTTAGAGGAATAGCTCTTTAAGGGGAATACCGGTAATCACATAATAATATGACACAACCCAAGTTTATTATCACCATGGACGGCTATCTCCGTCTCGACATGGTCAACCTGCATAAACACTTGCTGATGCCAGGTGACCAGTGCATCGGTGGTGGTTACTACTACTTCGATTACGTTTCCCAGGTCATCATCCTCGACAGGGAATCCTACGACTATGGCCCTCCCCGCTGGCATCTATTAGATACGCTTAAGGTTCCCTCCGCCTATCGAGGTATGCGCATTATATACAAGTATAATGATGGTTATCACGATGATTTTGAAGTCAGCGAGGAATTAATTATTAAGTTTTACAATCCATACTGACCCTCAAAGCCTTACAGTCATCTTTACTTGAAAATGTGGATTTGTAGGACGTATTAATAGAACATAAGCCCAGTGAACTAATGTTCATCTGGCTTTATGTTATTTTGCACCTTATTAGATATTTATGCCATTCTTAAACCGTTTATTTGTGACTTCATCCACTTAATGCTGGATCTTGTGAAAGATTAGTAACTGTATAATAATAACATGAAGTTATATAATGAGGCATCAGGTTAAATATGATAGAAGCGAATGAGTCTTCCCCCTATTTCGTATAAATCAATGCTAATAATGCCTACTACTTAATTAATACTGAATATCCGCTAAAAAAAGTCCCTGGGCAGGGACAGACATACCTGCAGAACAACGGTCTTTCCGTAGAATGACTTGTTGGAAGTCAGACAGGGAAAGCTTGCCATAGCCCACTTCCAAAAGGGTACCAACAATGGCTCGCACCATATTGCGCAAGAAACGGTCGGCCTGAATATTGAAAACCCACGTTACATCATCAACCTGACTCCATTCTGCGCGTGAGACATGACAAATATTGGTCTTAACATCGGTATGCAACTTGCTAAAACTGGTGAAGTCTTCCACCTCTAACAACATCTTTGCAGCTTGGTTCATTAGTTGGAAATCGGGTACCTTGTGCAACTTGTAGCGATATTGACGCAGGAAAGGACTTTTGGCTAAAGTGACATAATACTCGTAGCGTCGTGCCTTAGCACTGAAACGGGCATGCATCTCAGCATTCACGGGTTCTACCTTAAAAACACTGATATCAGGAGGCAATAATCGATTAAGCTTGTCGGCAAGCAGAGTACATCCGATTGCCTCATCGTGGTCGAAATGGGCTACCATCAACTTGGCATGTACGCCAGTATCTGTACGTCCTGCCCCTGTAACCTCCACGACCTCACGACGCAACAGGGTTTGCAACGCATTCATAAGCTGTTGCTGCACACTATCACCATTGGGCTGAATCTGCCAACCGTGATAACGTGTGCCATCGTAAGCCAGATATATGAAGTATCGTTGCATTTCTCAAAAAATTATACTATCTTTACACCGCAAAATTAAAAAAAACTTATGAAAATTACACAAATCAGTTCAATTATCATATTGATGTCAGGCATTTGCTTGTTGTGCGGCTGTAAGGAGAAAGACATGTCGATGATAATGAACGAACCGCATAATATTAGAGGTGTCATCAGTTACCAACGCGACTTCCCAGATGACAACGATACACAACTATCAGCTGCGAGGGCCATTGGCGTGAAGCCTTTCAAGAATGCCGAGGATGCTGTCAACATCAAACAATTTCAGTTAATTGAGAGCAACGAGCACTATAAACTGGATAGGCTGACGCACTCGGTGCCTTATATGGTGCCTCAAGCAGCGAAGCTGATTGAGGATATTGGTGCCAATTTCCTCGACTCATTATCAAACAAAGGACTGAATCCCTATCGCATCGTGATTACTTCGGCAACACGTTCTATGGAGCAACAACAACAGCTATCGAAAAGCAATATTAACGCGACGGCAAACTCTACTCATTGCTATGGTACTACTTTCGATGTCAGCTGGAAGACCTTCGAGCAGGTGCTTGACAAAGATGGCAGACCCATGCAGGAAGTGAGTCCCGACACGCTGAAGATGGTACTGAGCGAGGTACTTCGCGATGTACGTCTTGCCAAACGCTGCTACATTAAGTATGAGCGCAAGCAGGGATGTTTCCATATTACAGCGAGATAACCATAAAAAGAAAAATAACTAATTATTTCCATTTAAATCATAGAAAATGGGATGCTTGCAGTTGTCTCCATGTAAGGCAAAAAAAAATGAAGTTTAACAAGCGATTCAAGATGATTGAATTTGACGACTAAACATCCCCTCTTACAAAGAATGTTGTAATAAACAAATCATGAACCCCAAAAGCTTACTCTTTTGGGGTTCATGATTTCTGGATGGTAAAGAATGTTTATTCAAACGCTTTCCAAGCATTAGGGAGATAATCCACCACATCGCTGGCAGTGAGGGCAATCTCGCCTTTCTCTCGTGCTGCAATATCGCCTGCCAAACCATGAATATATACGCCCATCTTAGCTGCGGTATAGGCATCATAGCCTTGTGCCAGCAGCGACAAGATGATGCCGGTAAGCACGTCGCCACAACCTCCGGTAGCCATCCCCGGGTTACCCGATACGTTGAACCAGCAATTGCCATCGGGTGAGATGACTGTCGTATATGCGCCCTTCAGTACTACATGTATACCACAAGTCTGCGCCAGATTAATGGCTTTTGTCAGTCGTTCGTAAGAGTCGGCACACTTACCCACCAAACGATCCATCTCACCTGGATGTGGCGTGATGATACTGCCTTTCGGCAAACGACGAAGGTAGCTATGACTCTCCCCTATCAGGTTCAATGCATCGGCATCCAGCACCATAGGCACATTACTATGGGAAAGCAGGTGGTAGAGAGCTTGTCGGGTAGCATCCGACTTACCCAAACCCGGTCCTATACCTATAGCCTGATAAAGCTCCAAATCGGGCGTTTCGGTAAAGCAGCACTCATTGGAATCCAACGAGGTCATCGCCTCTGGCACAGAAGTCTGCACAATAGTATTGTTGCATAAAGGCACATGCACGGTGAGCAGTCCTACACCTGAACGCAAACAAGCACGTGCAGCGAGTACAGAAGCTCCTGCCATACCTTGTTGGCCTGCCACAAGCAACGCCCTGCCAAAAACACCTTTATGAGAGAAACGAGTGCGGATCTTGAGCTGATACCTCATTTTGCTGACATCACCCATCTCGTATGGTGTTTCCGTCAAGCGGATGGCCTCTTTGCTCAAGCCAATGTCAAGCACCTTCCATGCACCTACATATGCCTCGTTCTCAGCAAAGAGGAAAGCCAATTTAGGGAACTGCAAGGTCAAGGTATAGTCGGCCTTTATCACAGCCTCTCTGTTGTGACTGCTATTGTCCTCTCCCATCAAGCCACTGGGGATGTCGATGCTGACCACCGTTGCTCCTGAGGCATTGATAAACTTCACCAATGAGGCAAAGCCCCCACTAAGGGGCTTATTCAGCCCACTACCAAACAAACCATCGATAATCACATCGTCTTCAGTGAGTTCAGGAGGCGTAAACTGGGTAATTACCTCGTGGAAATCTACGCCATCAATATTGGTCAGTCTGTCTCGATTGGCCTCACAATCAGGTGATAATTTGCCTGTGGTATTGAACAGATAAACTTCTGGATGATAGCCGTTATTGATCAGCAGCCGTGCCACTGCCAACGCATCACCGCCATTATTGCCTGGGCCTGCAAATACAATAAAACGTGTTTCATCTGCTTCAGACCACTGGTTCATCAATTCATGGGCAATAGCCTGTGCAGCTCGTTCCATCAAATCAATAGATGCTATTGGCTCATTATCGATGGTATAGGCATCTAACTGCTTAATAGCAGTTGTAGGAAATATTTTCATAAAGTTGTATTAATTCATTTCAGCAGGGTTGAAAGAGAAAATTGATGGGGCTATCTTGCCTTCTTTTTTCAGTTTGGCAAACTCTTTCTTTGCCTTTTCCAACTGCTTCTGGAAACCTTCGTCAGCATGCAGGCGTGCTACTAAAGCAGCAGCTACGATACGACCATTATCCACATCACTCTGGTAATGATAGCCAGCAATGACACGACTCTCACCCATCTCATAGCCACGCTTCAGAATCTCGTTCTGACGGTCAACATTGATTTCAGCCAGCACCAAGGCGGTAGCCCAACCAATGGCAGTATGTCCTGAAGGATAAGATCCATTGTTCACCAATGCAGCCTCATCTTCTGGCACACTGGTACCAATACCGAAATACACAAACGGACGCATGCGCTGGTAATATACTTTAGCCTGACCACCACTCAGCACGCCAGCATCACCATTCATATTGCTCATCAGCTTGTAGATTTCAGGGGTATTCTCTTCGTTGAGTTCAATGCCGAAAGCCTCGCTGAAAGACACTGCCACTCCCTTAGGGGTAACATCGGCATCGCTAATAGCCTGCTTGCCACGTGGACGCAAACGCTGGAAACGTCCCCAGTTGAAACGACCTTCGTCAACAGCAAACTTGGCACTACCTGGTTCGGGAGGAGGGGGCAACAGATAAACACTGCTGGGTACATCTTTCTCCTCTAAGAAGAAATACTGAGGCGTTGTTGAGCGGTCATATACACCAGCGCGGGCTTTTGATGCGGCATCTTGTGCCATTACATTCGTTGCAGCTATCATAAATGCTGCGAAAAAGAGATAATTCTTCATAATATATAATATTAATAATTAATCACATAGTAAGAATAAAGCGATATACCTATAATAGTGAGTAATCCCACCACAACTGGCACCCACCATTGCTTCACTTCATACAGATACGTCCGTCTGGTCAGTTTCTTATAGATGAACCATACCACAGTAGCTGCCACCAAGCCTACCAAAGTGCCACACAAGATGTCACCGGGGTAATGTACGCCTAAGTAGATGCGTGAATAGCAATTAACGATGGCCCACAATATGATAAAAGTAGGTATCGGACTTCTCCTTAGCAAGAACAAGAGGAAAAACGCCAAGCCGAATGAGTTGGCGGCATGACTACTGGGGAAACCGTATCGTCCCCCTCGATAGCCATCTACGATATGCACCATGTTGCTGATGGGGTTCTCCAAGTTAGCAGGACGTAAACGGCCTACTGAATGACGTATAAGGGAAGAACTCATCTGATCGGCAATGACAATGACAAGTGCTATAGCCACAAGGCACATCAGGGCTTGCTTGGGTGTCATATTGCGAAACAATACATAGGTCAGTGCCAGATACATGGGCACCCAGATAAACCTGCCAGTAAAAAGCATCATAAATGTGTCAAAAAACGCATTATGTGCTCCATTGAGCCATAAAAGTAAGTCGGAATCTATGTTAATCAAGTAATCCATGTATTTTTAATTGAGAATTGAAAAATGAAAATTGAAAATCAAATTATTTTCTTTAATTGTAAGCGATGGTCTATGCACGATGGCAACTCGCTCTCAAAGTGACTCACCATCATCAGCGTCTTATCAGGATGGGCACAGAATGAATTGATGATGCACTTCACCTTACGGCGATTAAAGGTATCCAATCCATGCAACGGTTCATCAAGTATCAGCAACTCGGGGTCTTTCACAAACGCTCTGGCCAGCAATACAAGACGTTGCTCACCATCGCTCATGTGCAGGAAGGGGCGCTCAGCCAAATGAACGATGCCAAAAGCCTCCATCCATTGTAGGCATACCTCCCGCTGTTCTGGTTTGGGGCGTACATACAATCCTATAGAGTCGTGCAACCCGCTGGCCACGATATCAATGGCAGGCAGGTTTTTCAGGTAAGCACGATGCATCTCCGGACTCACATAGCCAATGTGCTTCTTGATGTCCCATATGCTTTCGCCAGAGCCTCGTTTTCTGCCAAACAGACTCACGTCACAGGCATAGCTCTGTGGATTATCTGCACAGATGATGCTAAGTAGGGTAGATTTGCCACAGCCATTCTCGCCACTCAATGCCCATTTTTCTCCTTTCCGCACCACCCAATCAAGGTCTTTCAGAATAGTCCGGGTACCATAGCGGATGCTGACTTTGTTTAACCTGACAATCTCTGATTGTTCATCATCTACTTCGTTTAACTGAACTTTGATACTCTTCTGTCGGGACTCTAAATAGCCCAAGTCTGTTTGGCTCCTGAGAGTATTATCAGGCAGTTTGATGTCTTCTTCTGGACGATGCAGATATTCCTGCTTGAACCATGGATTGTATTCCGTCAAGGTCATCTTGCTGGCAATCCTCATGTCTTTAACTACCACTACATGGGTGATGAAATCAGGGATACTGTCCATCATGCTCATCACCAGAATCAATTGGATGCCCTGCCTTGTCAATTGTCCCAGTAAATCAGTCAACAAGTCACGGGTAGCGGCATCTAGTCCGATGTAGGGATTGTCCAATATCAGGATACGAGGTTGTGTGAGCAGCATCTTGGTCAGCTGGAACTTACGCATTTCACCACTACTAAGCAAAATAATGGGTTTATCTAGCATCTCGTCAATCTGAAATAACTTCATTAATTGAGCATTGAAAAATAAATTGCCCGCAGAAATTTTGTCAGACTGACTTTGGTCAATGTCCAGCAAATCACGTACCAAGGGCACCTCGTCCAAATCAGTGGAATTCCAACGCTGCTGATAATAATAATTGGTATCCGAACTGCCGAAAGTATCTCGAAAACTGATGTGTCTGATATTCTTATATGCCTCTTTCCAAGGCGAGGGTGAAAAATCATACTCCAACGAACCTTGTTGCAAAGGGTATTTGCCCATCAGCAAATCTACCAGCATACTCTTGCCAGCTCCGTTCTCCCCCACTATTGCTACTTGTTCACCTTTCCTAAGTTCCAAAGAGACAGGTTCTGCCATCCTCACCTCTGGTATGCGTGGCATCACCTCTGTCAGTTGGATAGTACAAGGACTATCTACGATTGACGAGAACCTGCCATTATTCTTAACTATTGCTTTCATACTACTCATTCTGAAAAACTATCAAAGCACTTTCGGGGGCAACAGACAAGGTAGGACCATAGAGGAAGCCCAAACCACTCTCGTTTACCCAGCCATCCTTCACAACTGCCATATAGCGACCAACAGGCACCTCGATTCTGGCAACTTCACGGCGGGCATTCAATATTACGATGATATTGTTCCAGATATCACCACCAGCGTGGTCCTTTAAACGGAAAGCCACCACTCCACTGCCTTCGACAGGCAGGAACTCCAGGTGCTGGCGCACCAGTTGGGCGCTGCCTAAACGGAAGGCAGGATGATGCTTGCGTAGGGCAATCATGCCTTTATAATAGTTGTACACCCACTGATACTTTGCCTTGTTGTGCCAGTTGATGGCATTCACACTATCTGGACTTTCATAACTGTTGTGCACAAATTTCTTGTCGCGCATAACCTCCTCACCTGCAAAGATAAAAGGAATGCCTTGTGAGGTCAGCACAGCCGTCTGAGCCAGCATATCAAGTTTCTCCAAGTCATTGCCCTTCAGGTCGGTCACAGAAGTAAGCAACCTATCCACCAGACACATATCATCGTGACAACTCACATAGCTCATCATCTGCACTGGTTCCAATGCCCATGCCCTGTCGCTATAGTTCACCTCATCCATCTTTACCTGCGGGTGGTTGATGGCTCCCACAATGCCAAACTTGATGCTCTCTTCATGTCCCGGCAAACCAGCCAGGAAGGCACCCTTCTTGTCATCATCCCAAGGACCACGCAAGCCGTCACGTATCTCATCGCTGAATGCGGCAACGCCAGGAACACGAGCCATATTGGCCTTCATAGCCAATGAGTCGGTAGCATAGAGAGGCGTTTCAGCTGCCCAGCCTTCACCATATATCAATACTTGTGGATCAAGTTTCTGTGCCTCTTGGCGTATCTCGTTCATGGTAACTATATCATGTATGCCCATCAGGTCGAAGCGGAAACCATCGAGGTGGTATTCACGCATCCAGTAGAGTACGCTCTCCACCATAAACTTACGCATCATCGGACGGTTGCTGGCCGTCTCATTGCCGCATCCCGATCCATTGGCAAAGGTACCATCAGACTTCATGCGATAGAAATAGCCAGGAACTGTCTTCTCAAAAACGCTTGCTGCAGCATTGTAGGTATGGTTATACACCACATCCAGCACCACACGGATGCCAGCCTTGTGCAGGGCTTGTACCATCTGCTTGAACTCCATGATACGGGTCTCAGGCTTTGTGGGATCTGTAGAATACGAACCGTCAGGCACGTTATAGTTCTTTGGGTCATATCCCCAGTTATAATGAGCCTCTTTAAAAGAATGTTCGTCAATGGTGGCATAGTCGAACGAAGGCAACAAATGTACATGGGTTACGCCCAACTCCTTGAGATGGTCGATGCCTGTAGCGAACCCCTCTGGACTCAGGGTACCTTGCTCCGTCAGTGCCAAGAACTGCCCTTTGTGTTGGATGCCAGAACTGGCATCAATGGAAAAATCACGATAATGCATCTCATATACCACAGCATCCGCTACACTTCTCAGCGTAGGTTTCTGGTCGTTCTCCCACCCCGTTGGGTTCGTCTCTGCCATATCGATAATGGCAGCACGATTACCGTTGATGCCTACCGCTTTGGCAAACAATCCTGGTGTATCGCCCAGCCATTCATCATGTATCTTCACGTTGAAAGTATAGAACTTACCCTTCAGGTCTTCAGTCACCTTCACGTTCCATGTACCATCGTCACCTAATTGCATATGGTGTGTCTCGTAAGCATGTTCACCCTCTGCCTCGTTGTACAACATCAGTCTTACCTCATCGGCATTCGGACTCCACAGATGGAAGCTGGTTCCATCGGGCGTATATTCCATTTCGCTCAAACTCCCCTTCCTCACCGGGTAATCCTCAAAACTTTCATATACCACCACCGAATGGCCTTCACATCCTATCATCATATATGCCACCATAATCAAGCTTAAAAAATGTCTCATACAATCTTTCGTAAATGGAAAATTTAAACAACTTTATCAGGATTTTTTGTCACAAAATCTTTCCAACTCTTATAGCTTTTCTCCACCTTCGGTTTCCCCATCTGCATGAAGTGACAATAGGCAGCTCCCAAGGCATCTGTAGCGTCCAGGAACTTCGGCATATCCTCCTCGGCGATATGCAGCAAGCGTTGCAACATCCCAGCCACCTGCTCTTTCGATGCATTACCATTACCTGTGATGGCCATCTTTATCTTCAAAGGCGCATATTCGGTAATGGGAATATCACGACTCAGCGCCACAGCCATCGCCACCCCCTGGGCTCGTCCTAACTTCAACATACTCTGCACGTTCTTACCAAAGAACGGTGCCTCGATGGCCAACTCATCTGGCAGATAACTTTCTATGATGCTCAGCACCCTTTCGTGTATCTTGGCCAACTTCAGGTAATGGTTGGCATATTTGTGCAAGTCAATCACCCCCATAGCTATCAGCATAGGTTTGCCTTGCACCACTTTCAGCACTCCATAGCCCATGACGGTAGTACCCGGGTCGATACCCAATATAATTTTTTCCTTTACTGGCGTCATCGTTCTACCACCTCCATCATCGTGGGGAATCCTAATACACGCTGACGGAACACCAACAACAATTCCCGGTTCAGTGTCACGCCTTGTTTCTGGTACCAACGGTGCAGGGTAGCCGTATCTTCTGCCTCCAACTGTACGGCATACGACATACAATGTCCATCCTCATCGTCATCGTGATGATGGCCCAACACCTTTAGCACACGAGGATTTTTCAATGTGCCGTCTTTATTCACTTCAGGAATGAAATATTCGTGTATCCAGTTCAAGAAAAGCTCTTCATCAGCCTCATCAACATGGTATGTTGTATTATAAACAATCATAATCTACCGTTTTAATTTTGCAAAAATAATGAAATATATATATCTTTGCAACCGTTAATCGAAGATTAAGAAAATAAAAATGAGTATAATTGACAAAATCAACGAGACGTTGCAGGGTGTTCAGGACATGCATGCAGCTAATTTAGAAGAGCTGGAAGCCCTGCGCATCAAGTATTTGAGTAAAAAAGGCATCATCAGCGGACTGATGAATGATTTCCGTGAGGTAGCAGCTGACCAGAAGCGTGAGGTAGGTATGAAAATCAATGAGCTGAAGAACCAGGTGCAGGACAGGATCAATGCGCTGAAGGATCAGTTTGACAGCATGGACAATGTAGATGACGATATCGACCTGACGCGCACAGCTTATCCGGCAGCATTAGGCACTCGCCACCCACTGACCATTGTGAAAAACGAGATCATCGACATATTCGGACACATGGGCTTCAAGCTCGCAGAAGGTCCAGAGGTAGAAGACGACTTGCACGTATATACCAAGTTGAACTTTGCTGCCGACCACCCTGCTCGCGATATGCAGGACACCTTCTTTGTAGAGCAGAACGAGAATGTGATTAAGAATATCATCCTGCGTTCTCACACCAGTTCGGTGCAGGCTCGCGTGATGGAGCAGACACAGCCCCCTATCCGAGTTATCTGTCCTGGACGTGTATATCGTAACGAAGCCATCAGTGCC